>NZ_JBEZFO010000016.1:139711-183709 GCF_040649495.1 Micromonospora sp. NPDC048947 | reverse complement strand
CGGGCGGGCCGCGGGGGGGGGGGGCCGCCCCCCTCGCGGTTGGGGTGGGGGGGGGGGGGGGGCCGGGCGCGGGGCCCCCCCCCCCCCCCCCCCCCACGGCCGCTGGTCAGAAGCCCACGAAGACTCGGCGCAGGTCGTCGAGGGTCACCGAGCCGGTCACCTGCACCCCGTCGGGGGTGTGCTGGGGGCCCAGCCGTCCGGTGGCCAGCCGCAGCCACGCCTCGGCCGGGGCCACCAGCTCCCCGTCGGGACGCTCCGGCGCGTCGACGATCTCGACCTTCTCGCCCAGCCGCAGCCCGAACGTCCGCTCGGGCGCGTGCAGCCGGACCAGCACTGTGGCCTCCCGGCCGGCCAGCTCCTGGGGTCGGCTGGTCCAGGCCAGCATGCCGCCGATCTGGTCGAGCAGCAGCGCCACCGCACCCGGCGTCACCGCCGCGAACCTGTTGAACGCCACCTCGGCGTCCCACTGGTGCAGGGCGAACTCGCTGAGCCGGAACCGGGCCGCGGTGGCCACGTCGACCGGCTCCGGCAGGAAGCCGAGGTCGATCCGCATCGAGGCCCGGGTGTCGGCGTCCAGCGCCTCGTACGCCTCGACCAGCCGTTCGTTGGTGGCGAGGAAGCCGGCGGCGTGCTCGGCCGGGGACATCGCGTCCCAGCGTGCCCAGACGCCACGGTTGAAGTCCCCGTCCGGACCGGGCGCGCCGGAACGGGCGGCGTCCAGCGTCGCCAGGTTGATCTCGGCGCCGCTGCCCAGGTGGCTCAGCACCTGGGAAACCTGCCACTCGCTGGCGCCCGACGGCCGGAGCAGGTCGTCCTCCTTGAGGTCCCGTACGAGCGCGGCGAGCTCCTCGTGGCCCGCCCGCAGAGCTGTGATGATCTGGTCAGCAGGGGTCGACATGGATCTCCTCAAACGGATTTTCGACGATGGTCGGGACGTTACCGGACGTGGCCACCGGCCGGCCCGCCCCGGTGTCGGGCGCGTTCCGGCCGGCGGCCACGTCGGTCGGGCTCAGCCCATGTGCACTGTGTTGCCGGTCGGGATGTCCTCCTTGCGGACCTTCACCAGCACCAGGGTGGCCAGTCCGGCGAGCACGATCAACGCCGCGCCCCAGGCGAAGGCCACCCGGTAGCCGTGCACCAGCGCCTCGACCTGGTTGACCGGGTTCGGCGCCCGGCCGACCAGATAGGCGGCGACCGCGCTGGTGTAGAAGGTGTTCAGCAGCGCGGTGCCGAGCGAGCCACCGATCTGCTGGGTGGCGTTGAGCGTCGCGCTGGCCGCGCCGGCGTCGTGCTCCGGCACCCCGACCAGGGCGAGGCTGGACAGCGGGACGAAGGTGAAGCCCAGCCCCAGGCCCAGGACGACCTGCGCGGGCAGCAGGTGGGTGAGGAACGAGGTGTCCACGTCGATCTGGGTCAGCACCAGCATGCCCAGGGCGGCGAGCACCGAACCGGCGACCATCAGCGGCTTGGCACCCAGGCGGGGCATCAGCTGGCTGGCACCACCAGCGGCGATCAGCACACCTGCGGTGACCGGCAGGGACGCGAGACCGGCTTCGAGGGGCTTGTACTGCAACACCACCTGGAAGTAGAAGGTCAGGAACAGGAACGCCCCGAACAGGCCGGCGCCGATCAGCGTCGAGGTGAGGAACGCCCCGCCCCGGTTGCGGTCCAGCACGATCCGCAGTGGCAGCAGCGGGTGGCTGGAGCGCAGCTCGATCACCACGAAGGCGGCGAGCAGCACCACGCCCGCGGCGATGAAACCGAGCGTCGCGGTGGCGTCCCAGCCGTCCTCGGCGGCCTTGGTGAAGCCGTAGACCAGGGAGACCAGGCCGGCGGTCACCACTATCGCACCGGGTACGTCGTAGCGGGTGTTGCCGTGTGCCCGGCTCTCCGGCACCAGCGGCAGCGCGAACGCGATGGCGATGGCGGCGACCGGGATGTTGACCAGCAGGCACCAGCGCCAGTCGGCGTACTCGGTGAGCACACCGCCGAGCAGCAGACCGACCGCCGACCCACCGCCGGCGATCGCGCCGTACACCGCGAAGGCCTTGGCCCGCTCGGTGGCCTCGGTGAACAGGACGGTGAGCAGTGCCAGCGCGGCCGGGGCGAGCAGCGCGCCGAAGGCGCCCTGCAACGCGCGGGCGGCGAAGAGCATCTCACCGGTGGTGGCCAGACCGCCCAGGGCGGAGGCGAGCGCGAAACCGGTCATGCCGACGATGAAGGTGCGCTTGCGCCCCCAGTAGTCGGCGATGCGACCGCCGAGCAGCAGCAGACCACCGAAGGCCAGCGTGTAGGCGGTGATCACCCACTGCCGGTTCGCGTCGGTGATCCCCAGGTCCGACTGGGCCTGCGGCAGCGCGATGTTCACGATGGTGGCGTCCAGGACGACCATCAGCTGTGAGACCGCGATGACCGCCAGCGCGATCCAGCGCCGCGGGTGCGGTGCGCCTGTCGACGCCCCGGCGTTGGGCGCGCCGGGCGCGGTCGAGGTGGTTCCGGGCATGGTGAAGCCTTCCGTGTTGCGAATATCGGTGAATCAGGCCGGCGACGGACGGTCGTGCTGATAGCGGAGTACCGGGATCAGCACCTGGTCGACGACCTGGGTGAGGAACGCGTCATCGGCGGGTAGGCCGTGCGCGACGATGCGGGACATGGTGAGCGCGGGCGCCAGATCGTGGAACAGCTCCCGTTCGCCGGCCTCCGGCGGGATCTCCCCGCGGGCGGCGGCCCGGACCAGGATGGCGGTGCTTGCCACCCGCCCGGCCGGCAGCACCTGGTGACGCACCAGGCGTTCCAGCTCGGGGTTGGTCCGCATGGCGAAGGTCAACGCCTGCATGAGGTCGCAGTCGGCGGTGCAGATCGCGGCCGTGGCCCGCAGCAACTCGATCAGGTCCCCGCGGAGGGAGCCGGTGTCGGGCGGGTTGTGTACTCCCACCTGCCGCTCGCGCAGGGCGGCGACGACCAGCTCGGCCTTGCCGTCCCAGCGTCGGTAGATGGTGGCCTTGCTGACGTGGGCGCGGGCGGCGACGGCGTCGATGGTCATCCGGTCGAAGCCGACCTCGCGCAGGGCGTCGATGACGACTGTGAACAGGTCGTTGTCGGTGCAGCGCGGAGCCCGGGCTGCCGGCACCCCGGCACCCGCGCCCACCTGCTGACCACCCAGCATCCCGACCCCCCGCGAAACGATGTCGTACTGACCCTAGTTCGCGGTTGGCTGATCGTGCAGGGTTTCGTGAGTTGCCTCGCACCGAGCCGGTGAAACGGTCACGTTTCACGCGGTGTCAGCCCAGGTGGCAGGATCAGTACGAATCGTGTGGTCAGGAACCCAGCGCCACTTCCACCTTCTTGCGGGTGCCCCAGCCGGTGCGCCAGCAGGTGGCGATGCCGTACCAGCGGATCGCCCGGAGCACCACCAGGGCGAACACCACAGCGACGGGCGTGAGGAGCCAGGTGCCCCACTGGTAGGCCGTCGACTGGTCCGATCGTCGTACCGTCATGTAGCGGAGCGCCTGCCCGTACCCGACGATCAACGGCACAGCCACCAGCCACGGAATCGCCCGCGGATCGGGGTCGATGATCGGCGACAGGATCGCCACCGCCACGAACAACACCGTCGCGACCACGGTGGCCGCCCAGCGCAGCAGATGCAGCCACCACGCGATCGACCGCAACGACAGGTACCGGACCCGCCACCAGGTCCTGATGAAGCTGCCGCGCATCCAGCGCAGGAACATCCGGCAGAAGTGCCCGGCGTTCTCCGGCATGAGGGAGAACGCGAACGCCGACGGCTGCTGCACGGTACGTCCCCGGACCATCGCGAAGAGGGTGAGCAGGGAGTCGTCGGAGAAGGGCACCCGCTGGCCGAAGAACGTCTCCGTCAGATACGCGCCGAGGTTGTCGCGAACCACCTCCGCGCGGTAGGCGGCGATCGGGCCCGAGTTCACCCACACGCACCCGAACACCGACAGTGACGACCGGTCGGTGAGCTGCCCGGTCACCAGCCACAGGTCAGTGAACCGGGTGAGGAAGCTGCTGCGCACGTTCGCTGCCATCACCACCCCGGCCACAGACTGCACCGCCGGATCGGCGAAGGGTTTCAACAACTCCCTGAGGGCGTTCGGGTCCGAGATGGTGTCCGAGTCCACCGTCCAGTAGACGTCGGCTGCCGGGGTCGACCGCACCGCGGCCGCCTGGGCGTGCCGTTTGCCGGCATTGGGTTGGATGTGCCAGGCGGCGATGATCCCGTGTACGGGGGCGACATCGAGAAACCACCGCTTGATCGGCTGGTAGCCCTCGGTCAGCTTCGAGCCGTCGTCCACCACGTAGATGGTGTCTGGTTTGCGTGTTTGGAAGATCATGGATTCGAGGCAGGCCCGCAGCGCGCCCGGATCCTCGTTGTACGCCGGCACGATGCCCACCACGTGCAGAGCGTCGAGGTGCCCCTGCATCCGGTCGGTGACCACTGCGGGCTTCTCCAGATAAGAGGTGCCGAGCTGCCAGATCAGCAGCAGGAACATGGCGGCGTACGCGAAGGTGAAGCGGTGACCACCTCCGTCGATGGCGCCGATCACGGCGAGGACGTGATGGGCGGTCCACGCCGCCGCGGCGGCCAGGACGACCGCCGCGGCGAACAGGACACGACCCTTCGTGACGCTCGCGGTCACTGTCCGACCGACTGCTTACGACGGAACGTCATCCGGATCATGATGAAGCCGACGAGGACGGCTGTCGCTCCGGTGAGGGCGATGGTGAGCGGCAGGGGGAGGGCGTAGCTGCCGATACCGGCCGCGCCGCCGATCGTGACAACGCCCATACCGGTACGGGGAAGGCTGCCACCGGACATGATGTATCTCCGCTCTTCGAGGGATGCTGAGGCTGTAGCGGCGGCGACCGGTACGACGCCAATGTGGCCCGGCCGTCACACTGCTGAACTGCGAATATGACTCTGCGCAATGACGCGCTCACGTTCGCAAACAAGTTTGTCCAGGTCAATCTCGAAGGTCACGTGAACGGTCGTCCGGCCCGGTCCGAGGAACCTTCCCGCTGCCGGCGTGTCGGAGACGCCCTCCCGGCTCCACGGCACTTGGCCTGCGCTTTCACCGCGTGGCCGGGTCAGGCCCGGGAACGTCGGCGAGGATCCGCGCTGTCGGGTAGACGTCAGGGCCGCACGTCGCTGTCGACAAATGGATGACGCATCGGGTTAACACCCTCTGGGGCAGGGTGGTCAGTCGCGGGGTGCGAGGACCACCGGCACGGCCATCGTGTTGATCCGCGTGCCGTTGTCGGCGGACACCTCGTACACCTCGACAGTGCCCCTCTGTTCGCGGATCGTGCCCCAGCCGATCACCACCCGGTAGCCGCCCCGACAGCCGCTGCCGCAACTGGCGGTGCCGAAACCGGTGGCCACCGTCCGACCGCCGGCGTCCAGCACCCGGACGCTCACAGTGGCCTCGAACACGGTGGCCGTGCCGGTGACGACGAGCGGGGCGGAGACGCGCTCGCCGGGGATCGGGCCGGTGACCACGATCGGTGGCAGCAGGTCCGCGTAGTCCGCCCGGTCGACCGGGGCCGCGCCGTCGAGGCGGACCTGACGCACGCTGGGGAACTGGGTGAGCGTCCACACCACCTGCGCCTCGCGCAGCCGCCGGCTGGCCGGGTCGCCCACGGACGGCAGCCGCAGCGTCGCCACGCCGTCGGCGATGCGGGTGACAGTGACGCCGGCCGGAAGCAGGGTGATCATCCCGGTGGCAGCCTCGGCCGGGCTCGGCCCGGCGGCCAGTTCGGTGAGCGCCAGCCGGGACGTCGAGACGGTGGCCGGCCGGGTGCGCCGGGTCGGCACGAGCAGCCCGGCGCGGACGTACCACAGCTCGATGGTCACCAGGTCCGGCCGGCGCGTGCCGGTGGACGCCGCCGTCGACGGACCCGACGGCCGGTTCGCGGGCGGTGACGTTGGTGCCGCGGCGCGGGTCGGGGTGGGTTCCGGACGGTCGGTGGGAGCGACGTTCGGCGGCGGCGCGGTGGGCGCCGGGCCGAGGTCACCGGAGCGGGGAGTGCCGCAGCCACCGAGGAGGAGCGCCGCGACCAGCGCCGACGCGCCCAGCCCGACCGCGCCGCGGCCGGTCACCCCACACCGCCCGGCGTGCCGGTGGTACGCCCAACCGGCCGCGGGTGGGCGCGGTCGTCCCGGTGCGGCGGGTCACCGTGCGGGCCGGCGGGACCGTCAGCGGGCAGCTCCAGCCGGAACCGGGTGCCCTCACCCGGTTCGCTGCGCACGCTCAGCACGCCACCGAGCAGCTCGGCGTGCTCCCGCGCGATGGCCAGCCCGAGCCCACTGCCCGGCGCGGAGCGGGACGGATCGACCTGGTGGAACCGGTCGAACACACGGGACAGATGCTCGGCCGGGATGCCCGGCCCCTCGTCGGTCACCTCGAAGACGACAAGGGGACCGGCGCGCGCCACGCTGGCCGTGATCTCGCCACCGCCGTGCTCGACCGCGTTGGCGACCAGGTTGGCCAGCACGCGCTCCAGCCGACGCCTGTCGGTGCGCGCCGCTACCGGATCACCGGTGACCCGCACCCGCGGCGACCAGCCGCGCGCCGCGACGATGCCGTGCAGCAGCCCCAACGCGTCGACCGACCCGACGTCCAGCCGCTCCCGCCCGGCATCCAACCGGGAGATCTCCATCAGGTCCTCGACCAACCGGCGCAGCCGGACCACGTCGCTGACCAGCAGCCGGGCCGCCGGCCGGGCGTCGTCGGGCAGCTGGTCGAGGTGCTCGCGCAGCAGCGACGCCGCCGCCACCAACGCGGTCACCGGGGTACGCAGCTCGTGCGCGACGTCGGCGGTGAACCGTCGCTCGCGGGCCTGTGCGGCCGACAGTGCGGCGATCTTCGACTCCAGGGCCCCGGCCATCTCGTTGAACGTCGCCGCCCAGACGCTGAACTCGTCGCGCCCGCGGACCGGCAGACGGGTGGCGAGCAGGCCCTCGGTGAGTGCTCGGGCGGCCCGGCTGGCCCGGCCCACCGGCTCCAACGTGCGGCGGGCCAGTGCGTGACCCACGGCGGCGGCGAGCAGCACCACGAGCGCCCAGCCGGCCACCAGCGCGGTGCGGAGCTGACCCAGGTCGGTGGCGACGTCGTCCTCCACGGTCAGGACGTACAGCTCGGCGGTCGAGCCGGGGATGCGCCCACCGATCACCAGCAGCCGAGGACGTTCCTTCGGCGCGGAGCGCTGATAGCCGAGCCGCCCGTCCGCGACGACGGCCCGCAACCGGGTGCCCAGCACCGGGGCGTACGCGGGATGCGAGGCGCGAGTCGGGCCGTCGACGAGCAGCACGTGCCGACCGCTGCCCTCGAAGCTGCTGAGCAGTTCGGTGCTGCGCTGCTCGGTCAGCGGCAGGAACTGCCCAGCGAGAACGAGCTGGTAGCGGGCGTCGGCAGCGGCCTCGTGCAGCGACGCGTCCAACCAGGACTGCCGCAGCAGCAGCCCGGTCCCGCCGGCGAGCAGCCCGGCCGAAACGCCGGCCACCAGGACGAACGCGATCGTCAGCCGGCGCCGCAGGCGCCCGGGGAACACTGCGCGTCCGGCCATCGCCGCCCCCGTCAGCCCGTCGACAGTTTGTAACCGGCGCCGCGCACGGTCCGGATCAGCCGTGGCTGCGCCGGGTCGTCCTCGACCTTCGCGCGTAGCCGCTGCACCGCCACGTCGACAAGTCGGGAGTCGCCGAGGAAGTCGTGGTTCCAGACCAGGTCCAGCAGCAACTCCCGGGTGAAGACCTGACCGGGCCGGCGGGCCAGCTCCAGCAGGAGGCGGAACTCGGTGGCGGTGAGCGCCACCTCCTGGCCGTGCCGGCGCACCACGAAGCCGTCCGGGTCGATCTCCAGACCGCCGACCTCGATGACTGTCGAGGGGGCCGGCAGGCTGACCCTGCGCAGCACCGAGCGAACCCGGGCCACCAGCTCGGGCAGGTCGAAGGGCTTGCGCAGATAGTCGTCCGCGCCGCACTCCAGCCCGACCACCACGTCGATGGTGTCGGTGCGCGCGGTCAGCATCAGGATCGGCACCTGGCTGCTCCGCCGGATCTCCCGGCAGACCTCCAGGCCGTCCAGGCCCGGCAGCATGAGGTCGAGCACGATGAGGTCGACCGGGTGGGCGCGGAACGCGGCCAGGGCCTGCCGTCCGTCTAACGCGGTGTCGACCCGGAAACCGGCGCGACGCAGACCGAGGGCGGTGACCTCCCGGATCGAGAAGTCGTCCTCGACCACCAACACGCGGCCCTCCATCACCCGAGGGTAGACCCGACGCCACAGTGCGTAGCCCTGGCAGAACGGCCGACATCGGCGACCGGCTGGCCCCCTCCGGGCACCGCCCAACCGCTACGGTCAGGTGCCTTCGGCACCCCTGAACCGGCTCACACGAAAGGGCACGACGTGAAACGTCATGGCTGCGTGATTCGACTCCGCCCCGAGCAGCGGGAGACCTACCTGCGGTTGCACGCCGCCGTCTGGCCGAGCGTGGAGAAGACGCTGCGCGAGGCGAACTTCCGCAACTACACCATCTTCCTCCACGACGATCTGCTCTTCGGCTACTACGAGTACGTTGGCGACGACTACGAGGCCGACTCGCGGCTGATCGCGGCGGACCCGCAGACGCAGGAGTGGTGGAAGCTGACCGACCCGTGTCAGGAGTCGATCGCCGAGCCCGGCTCGGGGGACTGGTGGGCCCCGATGCGCGAGGTCTGGCACCTGGCCGACGAGGCCTAGGTTGACGGCGCCGATCATGGAGTTGTGGTGCCCGTTGTGGGGGCTGGCGGTCGCTTTGTCACCCACCGCAACTCCATGATCGGCGGGGCGGGGCGGGGCGAGCGCGGGACGACGCCGCAGCGCACCAGCGTCGGGGTAGCTGTCGCACTCGCGCTGTTGGCGGTCCCGCTACTGCCGATCATGTGCCTGTCAGGGCTGGCGCTTGTCACGAGCATGGCTCCGTCCGAGCCTTGCCGACCCCCGTTCGTGCCGGATCCCTCGGACTGCGGACCCGAGCCGTTGGCGTTGCTCCCGACCGCGTTGCTGGCGGACGGCTACGGCATCGCCGCCGTTGTCCTGGCCCTCAGAGCTGCCCTGCCGCAGTGGGTGCGCATCGGCGCCCTGTGCGTGGCGCCGGTTGCTGCCGTCCCACTTCTCTGGGCCCTGTTCGTCTACCGCCCCTACTGATCAGGCTGGCAGCGCGGTCAGCGTGCCGTGGGCCGCCGGGCAGCCGAGCTGCGAGAATCGTGGTCGGGCTGGTCCGCCGTGTCCCGAGATTCCGTCGTCTCGCGCCGCCGTCGAAACAGGTCCACAAAAATTCTGGTAGTGCTGTCGATTGGGATCCGTTCAGTTCGTAGCAGTGGTGAGAGCCCGCATCGCAACGGGCCGCACACCCACTGGAGGGCACGATGACCGCCACTGCGAACACGACCCGCGCCGCCACGTCGAACGTCGGTGCGCTGATCCGGACCGGTGTCGCCGCCACTGTCGCGGCGAGCGTCGCCACCATGGCCGTCGCCGCCGTCGGGCACCTGGCCGGGATCAGCCTTGAGCTGGGCGGTGCCCCGATCCCCGTGACGGGGTTCGGCGTGCTGACCGCCGTCTTCTCGCTGATCGGCGTGATCATCGCCGGGTTGCTGGCGCGTTTCGCCCGACGCCCCCGGCTCACGTTCGTCCGCACGACGGTGGTGCTGACGGCACTGTCAGTGGTGCCGGACGTGATCGCCGACGCCGGGACGGCCACCAAGGCGCTGCTGATGCTCACCCACCTGGTCGCTGCCGCGATCGTGATCCCCGCCGTCGCGCGCCGCCTGGCCGCCTGACCTGAGCCCAACCCACCATCGAGCTACCGGAGGATTGTCATGAAGCAGTACCTGCTGTCCGTGCACATCGTCGAGGGCGCGCCGACGCCGTCCGACGAGGAGACGCAGACCATGTTCACCGAGACCGGCCGGATCAACGACGACATGCAGGCCACGGGCGCCTGGGTCTTCGGCGGGGGACTCACCTCGCCGGACAGCGCCACTGTCGTCCGGGTCGAGAACGGCGTCACCGCCATGAGCGATGGGCCGTTCGCCGAGACGAAGGAGCACATCGCCGGGTTCTGGGTCATCAGGTGCGCGGACCTGGACGCGGCGCTGGCCTGGGCCGAGAGGTGCGCGGCGGCCTGCGGCCCGGTCGAGGTGCGTCCCTTCGACGACCTGTCCCAGGCCTGACCAGCAGCCGGTCTCCCGACATGGACCTGGCGGGCATCTACCGCGCGGAGTACGGCCGCTGCGTCGCCACCCTGGCCCGCCTCCTCGGTGACATCAACCTCGCCGAGGAGGCCGTCCAGGACGCCTTCACCACCGCGCTGCAGAAGTGGCAGACCCTGCCGCCGAATCCGGGCGCCTGGATCGTGACCACCGCACGCAACCGTGCCGTCGACAGGCTTCGCCGAGAGTCGACACGCGAGGCCCGGCACGCCCAGGCCCTGCTGCTGTATCACCAGGATGAGCCCTCGGAGGTGGGACCGGTGCGGGACGATCAGCTGCGACTCATCTTCACCTGTTGTCACCCGGCGCTGGCCCCGGAGGCACGGACGGCTCTGACCCTGCGCCTGCTGGGCGGCCTCGACGTACCGGAGATCGCCCGTGCCTACCTGGTTCAGGAGGCGACCGTCGCCCAGCGGATCGTGCGCGCCAAGAACAAGAAGAAGATCCGCGACGCCGCCATCCCGTACCGGGTGCCGGCCGAACATGAGCTGCCGGACCGGCTGCCGCCCGTCCTCGCCGTGCTCTACCTGATGTTCAACGAGGGCTACGCGTCCACCGCCGGCCCGTTGATCAGAACGGACCTGTGCGCCGAGGCGGTCCGGCTCGCCCGCGAACTCGCCGCGTTGATGCCCGACGAGCCCGAGGTCCTGGGTCTTCTCGCCCTGCTGCTGCTGACCGAGGCGCGCCGTCCGGCCCGGCTCGGCCCGGCCGGCGACCTGGTGCTGCTGGCCGACCAGGACCGATCACTGTGGAACCGGCAGCTCATCGTCGAGGGGCATGAACTGGTCCGCCGATGCCTACGCCGCAACCGGCCCGGCCCGTACCAGATCCAGGCCGCGATCGGCGCTGTGCACACCGACGGCGCCGCCACCGACTGGCAGCAGGTCCTCGCCCTGTACGACCAGCTCCTCGCACTCGCGCCAACCCCTGTCGTCGCGCTCAACCGTGCGGTGGCCGTCGCCGAGGTGCACGGGCCGGCGGTGGCCCTCGCCGCGCTGGAGGGCGTCGACCTCCCGCGCTATCACCGGCTGCCCGCCACCCGGGCCGAACTGCTCGTCCGGCTCGGGCGCAACGACGAGGCCCGAGCCGCCTACGACCAGGCCGCGGCACTGGCCACCAACCCGACCGAGCGGGCCTACCTGGAGACCCGTCGCGACGAACTCACCGGTGAATGGAGAGCATCATGACCGCTACCTACACAGTCGACGTCTTTTCCAGCCTCGACGGCTTCGGCACCACCAGCGGAAACTGGGGCGGCTACTGGGGAAAGCAGGGGCCCGAACTGCTCGCACACCGCCTGTCCGTGTACAGCGCCGAGCAGCGCATGGTCTTCGGGGCCAACACGTACCGGGTGTTCGCGCAGATGCTGGCCGCGAGCAGCGAGGAGTCCGAGGTCCGCGACGCCTGGGTGACCCAGATGAGGAACCTCCCGGCGACAGTGGTGTCGGAGACGCTGGAGGGCCCCCTCGACTGGCCGGACGGGACCGTCGTGCGCGGTGACGCGGTCGACGTCGTCGCCCGGCTCAAGGAGGAGTCCGCCGTGCCCCTGCGATCGCACGGCAGCCTGTCGTTGAACCGGGCGCTGATGGCCGCCGGACTGGTCGATTTCGTCCAGGTGACGCTCTTCCCGGTGATCACCGGACAGACCGGCACCGAGCCGATCTTCCAGGGAGCGGCCGACTTCGACCTGGAGTTGATCGAGAGCCGGACCCTCGACGGCCGCACCCAGGAGCTCGTCTATCGGCCCACACTGCACGTCTGAGTCATCACGCCGGGGCTTCGCCGGAAGCTGTCGATCAGCCCCGCCGCCCACCAACGCCGGTTCGGTACGGCTCGCCGCGCCCAGCCGGATTGGTGTCACGCTTGGCCGTCCGCCTCACCTCGGCGGACGGCCAAGCAGATCGGCCGGTTCCGATCACCACTTGTGGGCGACGTCGAGCACCACCCGGCTGTGAGTGCCGGGGCCGGCGAGCACGAGCACCCGGAACGGCAGCCGCGCCCGTACGCCGACGGCGAAGGTGCTGTAGCCCTCGAAGCTGCCGCCGAACACCACGTCGCGCAGCGTCGGGTAGCGCAGCAGGTTCGCCACGTGCTCGCCTACCGCGTAGGGCACGGTGCCCAGGTGGTCGTCGTCGTACGCCGGTGCCCGCAGCGAGACCCGCAGCAGGGCGCCGCCGGCGGTGTACGGCGACAGCGCCAGCCCTTCGCCCTCGGTCCACGTCTCCCCGTAGCCGATCGCGTAACCGTCGACGGGGCCGTTGAACTCGAACACCACCCGGTCGTAGCAGTCGTGCCGGCCGGTCCGTACGTCGATCAACGGGGCGTCGCTCAGCGAGCCGGCCGCCTTCTCCGCGCTGCCCCAGGTGATCCCGCAGTACGCCGCTCCGGTCGTGGTGCCCGCCGCGGTGCTGCTGCCGGCGCTGGCGACCAGCCCGGCGAGGACGACCGCCAACGCGGTCAGTGCGCTCCTGATCCTCATGGTTTCTTCTCCGTCCGGTTCCGGGGTCACGTCGCGGCGGCGCTGCCGGTGACCCTCTGCCGCCACCGTCGTCCGGTCCCGGCACAGGAGCTTCGCCGCGACGTAACCGCCGAGTAACAGCAGGCGGCCGGACCGTCAGATCGGGGACAGACGGACATCGACGAGTGTCGTAGCCTCCATTTCGGACGCGGTCCTCGACATGTGGCCACCGTCGGGAGTTGCGCCCCGGATGCATCCGGGGTGACACGTGCGTCCAGCCACTGACGTCTGCCGTGGTGCGAGCAGTTCGCCCTCGACCATCCGACGTGCCGACGTCTCATCGATGACAAACGGGGAGGAAGGCTGTGCGTGAGGAATCAGGCGGGCGAAAGCTCGCGACAGTACTGGTGATGACTGGTGTTCTCACCGTTCCGGGTGGGGTCCCGGCCCAGGCGGCTGCGGCGGAGGCTCCGGTGTGTCCGACGCCGGCCACCCTGCTGGCCGGTCTGCGGGCCGACGCGCTCACCGACGAGGCGGCCGGCAACCCGGCCGTGCTGGAGAGCGTGAGCTGTGCCCTGCCCTGGGCCACCGCTGTCGTTCCGGCGGAGGGCGAGTACGACGCGTCGTTCGTATTGTTCCGCTACGAGGATGTGGCGCAGCAGTGGAAGCCGCTCAACGTCGGCTCGGGCGGGGTTTGCGACGAGTCGGTGCCGACCGAGATCGTGGCCCAGCTCGACGGGTGCCAACTGAACGACCCCGGCGACGAACTGCCCGACGACGATCCGGTCGACGAGACCGAGGATCCCTCGCAGGGCTCCGACGGCACGATGTCCGCGTTGGCCTCCTCGATCGGGGGGCCGATCACGCGAGCCGAGGTCATGCAGCGTGCCCAGGGCTGGGTGGACCATCAGCCCGGCCCGTACAGTCAGCGGGCGTTCTCCTGGGACCCCACGCACACCCGCAAGTACCGGCGTGACTGCTCCGGCTACGTGGGCATGGCCTGGCACCTGAATGCCGACCCCAGCACCCGGACCCTGCACCAGTTCTCCACCCAGATCGGCAAGGCGGAGCTCCAGCCCGGCGACATCCTCAACCTCGCCGCGAAGCACGTCGTCCTCTTCAAGAGCTGGAAGACAGACCGTCGGCACTTCACCTACTACACCTTCGGGTCGACACCGGTGAAGATCCGAACGGCGGCGATCGACGCCGGGACCATCGACAGCCACCGGGCCACCAGTTACGTGGCGCGGCGGTACACGAAGATCGCGAAACCCACCACGCCGCCGTCCCCGCCGAAGCCGGCCGGTCGCGCCGCCCCGACAGTCGCGTACGACCAGGGTGACGGCACGATGCGGATGTACCGCTGGCTGTCCGACGGTGACTCGTTCAACCGCACCAGCGACTACGACTCCGGAGCCTTCCGGCTCAGTGCCGTGGGTGACCGGATGGCCTCCGGTGACGTGGACGGTGACGGCAGGGACGACATCGTGATGGCTTACCAGCACGGCGACGGCACGTTCTCGTACTACGTGTGGCGCAACGGCAACTCGGCTGCCCGTGTCTGGTACGACAGCGGGCCGTTCGGTCTCAGCCGGGTCGGCGGGCGCTTGGTGCTCGGTGACTTCAACGGTGACCGTAAGGCGGAACCGGCGATGGCCTACGACCAGGGTGACGGAACGATGCGGATCTACCGGTGGCTGTCCGACGGTGACTCGTTCAACCGCACCAGTGACTACGACTCGGGGCCGTTCCGGCTCAGCGCCGTGGGTGACCGGATGGCCTCCGGTGATGTGGACGGTGATGGCAGGGACGACATCGTGATGGCCTACCAGCAGCCGGATGGCACGTTCTCGTACTACGTGTGGCGCAACGGCAACTCGGCTGCCCGTGTCTGGTACGACAGCGGGCCGTTCGGTCTCAGGCGGGTCGGCGGGCGCTTGGTGCTCGGTGACTTCAACGGTGACCGTAAGGCGGAACCGGCGATGGCCTACGACCAGGGTGACGGGACGATGCGGATCTACCGGTGGCTGTCCGACGGTGACTCGTTCAACCGCACCAGCGACTACGACTCCGGAGCCTTCCGGCTCAGCGTTGTCGGTGACCGGATGGCCTCCGGCGACGTGGACGGTGATGGCAGGGACGACATCGTGATGGCCTACCGGCACGGCGACGGCACGTTCTCCTACTACGTGTGGCGCAACGGCAACTTCGCCGCCCGTGTCTGGTACGACAGTGGACCGTTCAACCTCAGCCAGGTTGGCGGGCGTCTGGTGCTCGGCAACTGGTAGGCGCCGACTCTGGCATGCCACGGCGCGGCCTCCGCAGGACGGTGCGGAGGCCGCGTCGCTGTCGTGACGCCGTGTCCTCGGCCGCGCAGGTGCCGGGTGGCGCCCAACCGCCGTCGACGTCGCCGGTATGACGCTTCCGCTATGCCGAACATCGAACGCCGTCACACTAATATCGGCGTACATCGATGACCGACGGCCCGATGGTCGTCGGACGACCGTAGGGGAGTACCCGATGTTCCGAGGACAACTGAGACGCGCGGCGCTGGCCATGCTGGTGGCGATCCTGGCGGCGGCCGGGATGCAGCTCGCCACCGGCACGCCGGCCGCCGCCGTCCGGACCGTCTACTACGACGCGAGCCGGACCGGCGAGTTCCGCACCAACTTCGACCAGGCGGCGCAGATCTGGAACAGCCGGGTCAGCAACGTCCGACTCCTGGCCGGCACCCCGGCCAGCATCACCATCTACGTTGACGACGGCTGGCCCCGCGCGCAGCCGACCGGTCTCGGCTCGGGCCGGATCTGGATGGGCCGCACGGCCGTCAACCAGGGCTACGACCGCACCCGCATCGCCACCCACGAGGTCGGCCACATCCTGGGCCTGCCGGACCGGCGCACCGGCCTCTGCTCCGACCTGATGTCCGGCAGCAGCGCACCGGTCTCCTGCCGCAACGCGAACCCCAGCGCCGCCGAGGCGAGCCGGGTCAACTCGCTGTTCGCCGGCACCCTGGCCGCACCGGCCAGCACGACGTACACCTGGAACGACGCCTCGGACATCAGCCCGCTGGTGGTCGGCGGCCGGCCAGCCACCGAGAACTACCCCTTCATGGTGTACGTCTCCGGCTGCACCGGCACGCTGATCACTGGCAACTGGGCGGTCACCGCCAAGCACTGTTCGACGCCGTCCTCGGTGCGGGTGGGCAGCGTCAACCGCACCAGCGGCGGGACCGTGGTGCGGGTGACCCGGGCGGTCAACCACCCCAGCGTCGACGTCAAGCTGCTGCAACTGGCCAGCTCGGTCACGTACGCGCCGGCCCCGATCCCGAGCACCTCCGGCGCTGTCGGAACCGCCACCCGGATCATCGGCTGGGGCCAGACCTGCGCCCCACGGGGCTGCGGTTCGGCCCCTGCCGTGGCCAACGAACTCGACACGTCCATCGTGGCCGACAGCCGGTGCTCCGGCATCAACGGCACGTACGAGATCTGCACCAACAACACCAACGGCAACTCCGGCGCCTGCTACGGCGACTCCGGTGGCCCGCAGGTGCGCCGGGTCAACGGAGTGTGGAACCTGATCGGCGCCACGAGTCGGGCCGGCAACAACAACTCCACCTGCGCGACCGGCCCGTCCATCTACGTCGACCTGCCGTCGATCCGATCGTGGATCTCCACTCAGGTGGGTGGCCTACCGGTCTGACCATCAACGACATTGCGGGGCGGGGGCGAGTGTCAGGCGCGCCCCCGCCCCGGTGTGCCGGTGTCACCCACGCGATCCCACGATGCGGTACGGTGCGTGGCATATCGGCACATCGGAGGTGGCGTCATGCCTACCGTCGTCGTTCTCGCGCTGACCCTCGCCCTCGCGCCCGCGCCGTCCCCGTCGGCCACCTCGAACCCGCTCGGTGACATCGTCGGCGGCGTCGGCCAGATCGTCGACGACCTGCTCGGTGGCGACACCCCCAGTGCCGCTCCGACGCCGAGCGTCACCGCCTCCGCGGCGGCAACGCCGAGTCGGCCACCGGTCACCGGTAAGCCCAGCCCGGTGGAATCCACAGTGATTCCCGGGCCCGCCGTGTCGGGCAGCGTCCCCGCACCAGCAGCCCCCGATCGCCGCACCGCTGGGGCGAGCAGCGGCACCAGCGAGGCAGCCGCGCCCTGGCGCGACGGCGACACCCCCGCACCGACCGCCCCGCCTGCGCTCGCCAACCCCACCCGCAATGCCTGGCCACCAGTGTCGTACCTGCTGGTCGTTGCGGTCCTCGCGGTGTTGGCACTGCTGCTCCTGCGCCGCCGGGCCCCCGTTTCCGCCGCCGCACCCGATCAAGGTCCGACGTCGGATCCCGGGCCGGAGCCGGATCCCGGCCCGACGCCGGACAACGTCAGCCGGTTGCCGACCAGCCTCAACGCCATCTACGAGATGGGCCGGCAGGACGAGCGAATCGAGCAGGAGCGCCGCCGCCGTACCTGAGGGCACGCCGTCCTCACGATGCCGAGTAGGCGCCCTCACGCCGGGGGATCGCGTCGTCGTACGCCCCGACCGGCCCGCTGTAGCGGGCCTTGCCCTTCGGGTACGGCCAGGCGTTCGCGGCGCAGCCGTGCAGGCCCAGCGTCTGCTGCTGCATCACCGGCGCCGGCCGGCCCCGCCCGGGGCACCGCTCGTGGCCGTACCCGAGTTTGTGCCCCACCTCGTGGTTGACCATGTACTGCCGGTAGGTCTGCACCGTCGCGCCGTAACCCGGCACCCCCTTGACCCAGCGCGCCACGTTGAGCACCACCCGGCCCCCGTTGCGGCAGGAGGTGTAGGCGTCCGGTACGTCCTGGCAGAGGGTGTCGCGGGTGCCGGGGGTCGCCAGGTAGATGGTGAAGTCGGTCGGTTCGCCGGCACCGACCCGACGCAACCGCCACGCCCCGCCCGCCGTCCACCCGCGTGGGTCGTTCAACGTGGTGGTGATCGCCGTGGCGATGTCCTTCGCCGGCAGGCCCCGGATGTCGCGCTCGACGGCGACCCGGTAGCGCAGCAACCGGCCGGCCGTCGCGCGCCCGGGGGTTGTCTCGCCGGGCGCCACCGACCAGCGGTTACCGCCGGTGGCGGGGTAGCTGACCGGGACGACGGGCGCGGAACTGGGTCGGACCTCGGCGGCCCCGGTCGGCCGACCGGTAGGTGTCGCCGGTCGGCTGGGCACCGGCCCAGCGGCGACCGGGACGGCGGCGGGTTGCCCGGCGGCTGGCAGGCCGCACCCGGTGAGCAGCGCCACCACCAGCAGTGACGCCATCGAGGCGGTACCCCGGCGGCGGGTAACCTTCGTCGACATGTCTCTCCCCTCGCGCGTCGCCGGGTGGCGGCGCGGAGGAGAAGACGGGTGACAGTGGCGAAAAGTTGATGTGACCCAGGGCTCAACCTTTTGCCGGCTCCGCCCGTCTCTAGCTCTGTGGCACGGGGAGGGTTCGCGGTGGCGCGGGGTGACGCGGATTTCGTCGAGTTCGCGCGGGCGGCGTCCGCGCGACTGGTGCATGCCGCGTTCCTGATGACAGGTGACCACCACCAGGCCGAGGACGCCGCGCAGACAGCGCTGGTGCGCACCTACGCGTCGTGGTCGCGGATCCACGACGACGACGCCTACGGGTACGCCCGCCGCACGCTGGTCAACCATCTGGTCGACGGGTGGCGACGGCCGATGCGGGAGTACCCGACCGACGAGGTGCCGGAGCAACGGCGTGGCGACGTGGCCGACGACGTGACCACCCGGCGCTGGTTGATCACCATCCTCGGTGCGCTCAGCCCCCGGGAGCGCGCCATCGTCGTCCTGCGCTACTACTTCGACCTGCCGGAGGCGCAGGTGGCCCGGGAACTCGCCGTATCCGTCGGCACTGTCAAGAGCACCAGCTCGCGAGCCTTGGAGAAGTTGCGCACCGCAACCCCCCGCACGGCCGATGAGAGGGCGCGCCGATGAGCGAGCTGGAACGGCTCCGCCACGCGATGCGGGCGACCGAGCGTCCCGACGCCGTGCTCGATCTGGACTCCGTGATGCGCGAGGGACGTCGGCTGCGTACCCGTCGACGCCTCGCCGGAGCCGGGGCGGCGACGCTCGTGACCGGCCTGGCCGCCGTGGTCGTCGTGGTGGCGGTCGGCGCGTCCGGGCCCGGCGATCCGGCGCCGACCGAGCGCCCGCCGCCGGTCGCCGTCGCCCCACCGTCGGTCGGTGTCTCGCCGTGGGCGGAGAAGTCGCTGGGCTCCACGCCACCGCCGACTGTGGGCCGCGACGAGCCGCCACCGAAGGCCCTGGGCCAGATCGTGGACAGCGGGGTGCGGCACGGCGCGGAGCGTCGGGTCTACTACTTCGTCGCGGTGTCCGTGCCCGGTGAGCCCAAGGTGTCCATCGGGCTGGCCGCCGGTCGCCAGGCTCCGGACGGCTCGTTGAGCACCGACATCCTGGTCAACGACGTCCACGGCAGCGACCGCGGCGCCGGGTTCCACCAGATCGGCTACGACGAGGGCTTTGCCGCGCCGGTGCCCACCTTCGGCTACTTCGTCGGCCCCGCCAGGCGGATCATCGGCACCGTCGGCGGTCGGCAGGTCGACGCCCGAGTGGCGCCATGGAGTGGCGACAAGCAGGTGCTGATCTTCTGGTTCGACCCGGCGCGGCTCACTCCGGGGGAGCGGCTGGACGGCATCATCGCCCGTGACGCCAGCGGCCGCCGACTCTGACCCGCCGCCGGCACTCAGGCCAGTCGACGTTCGATGGTCACAGTCGTTCCCTCGGCGGTGGAGACCAGCCGCACGTCGCCGTAGGCGTTCATCAGCAGCGCGCCGCGTCCCCGGTCCATCGCCGGCCGGCGGTCCCGCCAGGTGCCGAAGTCCCGTACCGAGATCCGGATCAGCCCGCCACCCACCTGGGCGCGCACCCGTACCTCCGGACGGCTGGGTCGCTGTGCGTGTTCGACGGCGTTGTTCATGGCCTCGGAGGCGGCGAGCAGGAGATCTTCCAACACGTCCGGGTCCACGTCCAGGTCGCCCAGCGCGCCACGGACGTCCCGACGCATCGCGGCGGCGGAGGTGGGGGCGGACGGGTACGTCCACCCCTCGTCCAGGAGGTCGCCCAGCCCTTCCGGCTCGGCCGGCGCCTGCACGACCACGGCCGCGTCGCGGACGGGTTCGACCGCCGGGCCCGGCGCGCCCGGTCCCACCGGGGCGGGCCGAGCCGAGGGAGCTGCGGCAGCGACAGCCGCCGGGTCACCGACGACGGCCGCGGCAGGGGTACGGTCGCGGGCTCGGCGGATGCTGGCCCGGATCCGGGCGATCAACTCGGCCGCGGCGAACGGCTTGACCAGGTAGTCATCGGCACCCAGGCTCAGGCCCTCCACGCTGGCCTCCCCACCCGCACGGGCGGAGAGCACCAGCACCGGCAGCGTCCGGGTCGTCGGGTCGGCGCGTAGTCGGCGCACCAGGTCGAAGCCGTCCAGCACCGGCATCATCACGTCGGTGAGGAGCAGGTCGGGCAGCTCACTGTGGATCTCGTCGAGGGCCTGCCGGCCGTCGGTGACGGCCCGCACCCGCCAGCCCTGCCCGGTGAGCAGCCGGGTGAGGTACGCCCGCATGTCGGCGTTGTCGTCGGCGAGCAGGATCCGGGCCCCGGCCAGTTCGTCAGTGGCCGGCCCGGACGCGGGATCGGGCTCGGTCAGCGCGTCCGGTTCGGTGAGCCAGCCCATCGCCTCCTCGACGGCGGCGCGTGCCGCGTCACCCCGCCCGTCCACCGCCGGCCCGGCGACCGCTGTGCGGTGCGCCGCCGACCAGGGCAACGTCACCGTGAACCTGCTGCCGACGCCCACCTGGCTGGTCACGTGCACGTCGCCGCCCTCCAGCCGGGCCAACTCGTGCACCAGGGCCAGCCCGATGCCCGTGCCCTCGTGACTGCGCGAGCGGGCGCCCCGCACCCGGTGGAAGCGTTCGAAGAGTTTCGGCAGGTCCCGTTCCGCGATGCCGATGCCGGTGTCCGCGACGGTGAGGCGCACCTCTTCGTCGTCGGCGTCGACGGTGACCCGGATGCGGCCGATGAACGTGTACTTCAGTGCGTTGGAGAGCAGGTTCGTGACGATGCGTTCCCAGTTGACCGGGTCGACAGCTACCGGCCGGGGCAGCGGTGGGCAGCTCACCTCGAGAGTCAGCCCGGCCCGCTCGACGGCGGCCCGGAACACCCCGGCGAGTTCGGCGGTCAGCGCGGCCAGATCCACCACCCGGGCGTCGCTTCGCGCCCGCCCGGCCTCCAGGCTGGAGAAGGTGAGCAGGCTGTTGACCAGCGTCAACAGTCGGGTGGCGTTGCGCCAGCCGGTCTCCACCCGCTCCCGCTGCACCGCCGCCAACGGCGCGGTGGCGTCGGTGAGGGCGTCGGTCAGCGGGCCGAGGATGAGGGTCAACGGGGTACGGAACTCGTGGCTGACGTTGGCGAAGAAGTCGGTCTTGACCCGGTCCAGTTCCGCCATCGCCTCGATCCGGCGCCGCTCCTCCTCGTACTCCTGGGCGTTGCGCAACGCCACGGAGATCTGCTGGGCGAGCAGTTGGTGGAAGGAGCGGTACGCCTCGTCGAGCCCTCGGCTGGGGCTGACCCCGGCGAGCAGGACGCCGAGCGGCTGATCCTCGTCGGCGGAGGGCAGCGGTAGCGCCAGCGCGGTGCGAACCGGGTCGTTCCACGGGCCGGCGGGCAGCGGCAGCCGGTCGGCGACGTCGGTCACCTGGGTCGCCCGGCCCTCGGCGGCGTCCGCCAGCCCCCAGGCGTACGCGGGCGGGCCCGGGTCGGTCAGCTCGACGGTGTCCGGCAGGGCCGGGGCGTGCCCCTGGTCGCCGCCGGTGCAGGTGATCCGGCGCAGTGCCGTGCCGTCGCGCAGGTAGATGGCGGCGAACGGCACGTCCAGGGGGTGACCGTCGATCACGTCGATCAGCCGAGCGGCGGTGGCGTCCACGTCGACGGTGCGCCCGTCGCCGAGCACTGACAGGTCGCGAAGGAGACGGAGCCGGCGTTCGCCGACCACCTGCTGGGTGACCTCGCTGCACACGGTCAGTACGCCGACGGTGCGGCCGTCGTCGTCGCGGGCCGGGGCGTGCGAGACGCTGAAGTAGGCCTCCTCGCGGTAGCCGGCCCGCTCCAGCAGTAGTTGCAGGGCGGGAACCCAGCTGGCCACCCCGGTCGCCATGGCCTCCTCGATCAGGGGGGCGAGCACGTTCCAGCCTTCGGCCAGCGTCACCCGTACGTCGTCGCCGAGCGCGGCGGGGTGCTTGTCGCCGATCAGGGCGGAGTACGCGTCGTTGTAGAGCTGGGAGTAGCTCTCACCCCAGAGCAGCAGCATGGGGTACCGGGAGGAGAGCACCATCCGGACGGCTGCGCGCAGGCTCTGCGACCATTCGTCGACCGGGCCCAGCGGGGTGCCGGCCCAGTCCAGTTGTGCCATCAACCGCCCGGTGTCGCCGCCGAGGAACAGGTCAGTGCTGGGTCGCGTCACGCTCGATCCGACCCCATCGCAAGCCCCCGTTCCGGGCCCGACGACCCCTGCCGCGTTACCTACCCATCCTGACACCTCTACTCACCTGTGCCGACGCCGGTACCCACAGTCGAACCGGCGGCGGTTCGGGACGAACGACCGATGCTCAAGAAATAGATATCTGTAAGTGTCTCGGGTATCTCTCCAACCCCGAGGAGCCCCCATGAGAGGCAGAACGCTGAGCGCGGGAATCGCGCTCGCCGTGTTCGCCGGGATGACGGTGCCGCTGGTCGCCCAACCGGCGACCGCGTCACCTCCGACCGCCACGACGGTGACCCGGCCGATCGCCGCGTCCGCCGCCGCGTTGGCGGCGCCGGACATCTCCATCACCAACGTCCAGGCGCACCTGACCCAGTTCAACGCCATCGCCACCAGCAACGGTGGCAACCGACGGGCCGGCTCGGCCGGCTACACCGCCTCGCTCAACTACGTCAAGACCAGGCTCCAGTCGGCCGGCTACACGGTCAGCGAGCAGTACTGCTCCAGTTGCCGGTACCCCTCGAACAACCTCATCGCCGAGTGGCCCGGCGGCCCGGCCGACCAGGTGGTCATGTTCGGCGCGCACCTGGACGGCGTCGCGGCCGGTCCGGGCATCAACGACAACGCCACCGGCTCGTCGACCCTGCTGGAGAACGCGCTGGTCCTGGCCGCGCAGAACCCGACGATGACCAAACGGGTGCGGTTCGCCTGGTGGACAGACGAGGAGCAGGGGCTCAACGGCTCCCGGTTCTACGTCAACTCGCTCAGCGCCACCCAGCGCGGCTACCTCAAGGGCTACTACAACTTCGACATGGTCGGCTCGACCAACGGCGGCTACTTCATCAACCGCGTCACCTCGACCACCGCGGCGCCGCTGAAGGCGTACTGGGACTCGTTGGGCCTGCAACCGGAGGAGAACGTCGAGGGCCAGGGCCGCTCCGACGACTACTACTTCCAGCAGGCCGGCATCCCCACCTCGGGCTATGCCGCCGGCGCCAGCGCGCGCAAGACCAGCGCCCAGGTGGCCAAGTGGGGCGGCACCGCCAACTCCGCGTACGACCCGTGCTACCACCGGTCCTGCGACACCACCGCCAACGTCAGCGCCACCGTGCTGAACCGGGCGGCCGACGGTGTCGCGTACGCGCTGTGGCAACTCGCCGTGGGCGGCGGCACCCCGACCTGCACGGGCGGTCAGGTGGTCGCAAACGGTGGCTTCGAGAGCGGCAGCACGCCGTGGACATCGTCCTCCGGCGTGATCACCAACGCCAGCGCCCAGCCGGCCCGGACCGGGTCGTACAAAGCGTGGCTCAACGGCAACGGCAGCAGCGGCACCGAGAGCCTGACGCAGTCGGTGACACTGCCGGCCGGGTGCGCCAGTTACACGCTGTCCTTCTGGCTGCACATCGACACCGCCGAGACCACCGGCTCCACGGCGTACGACCGGCTCACCGTGCAACTGGGGTCGACCACGCTGGCGACGTACTCGAATCTGAACAGGGCGTCCGGCTACGTCCAGCGCAGCTTCTCGGTGGCCGGGTTCGCCGGGCAGACGGTGACGCTGCGCTTCACCGGCACCGAGGACTCGTCGTTGCAGACCAGCTTCGTGATCGACGACGTGACGCTGGTGGCGAGCTGACCGCGTACCCCGAAAAGGGCCGCCGCCGGCAGCGTCCGGCGGCGGCCCGTCACGTCGTGGGTCAGGGGAGCTGTGGGTAGAGCGCGGCGACGCCGCCGGGGAACCCGGCCTGCACCCGCCGGCTGACGTCGTCGGCCACGATCTCGTAGGCGTCGGCCTCGACGCCGTCGACGGCGAGCCCGGCGATCACCGCCGGGTCGGACTTCGGGCCGGTGACCGTCGCGGCCATGTCGGTGTCCAGGTAGCCGACGTGCAGGCCGGCCACCCGGACGCCCCGGTCGGCGAGCTGGAGGCGCAGCGCGTTGGTCATCGCCCACTCGGCGGACTTGGCGGCACCATACGACCCATGCAGGGGGAAGTTCACCCAGGACAGCACGGAGAGCACGTTGAGGATGGTTCCGCCGCCGTTGCCGGCGATGACCGGCGCGAATGACCGGATCATCGACAGGGTGCCGAGGTAGTGGGTCTCCAGCTCCAGCCGGATGAGGTCCAGGTCGCCGTCCAGCAGATCGGCCCGGTTGTCGATGCCGGCGTTGTTGATCAGCAGGTTGACGTCGCCGGCCAGTTCGGCGGCGGCGGCCACCGAGGCGGGGTGGGTGATGTCGAGGCGCACCGGCGTCACGCCGGGCAGGTCGACGCTGTCGGGGTTACGGGCACCGGCGTAGACGGTGGCGCCCCGGGCGAGGAGTTCGGCGGCCAGGTGCCGGCCGAGGCCACGGTTGGCGCCGGTGACGAGGGCGGTGCTTCCAGCGATCTTCATGGCGGTCACGCTATCCGACCTGACTTCTGTTAAGCAAAGTCAGCCATGTCACGGGGGTCGTCAGCCGGATCGGGAATACGACCCGGATGCGCCCACACCCCGACCCGTGACGACTCGTATCCTTTCCGCGAACCTTCGCACGAGCCGAGATGGGAGACGGTGTGAGCAACCAGGCCGAAACGTTGGAATTCCAGGCCGAGGCGCGTCAGCTCCTCCAGTTGGTGGTCCATTCGATCTATTCGAACAAGGACGTCTTCCTGCGGGAACTCATCTCGAACGCGTCCGACGCACTGGACAAGCTCCGGCTTGCCACCCTCGTCGACAAGGACCTCGTCGCCGACACCGACGACCTGCACGTCGCCCTGGAGATCGACAGCGACGCCCGCACCCTCACAGTGCGCGACAACGGCATCGGGATGACCCGCGACGAGGTCGTCCAGCTGATCGGCACGATCGCCAAATCGGGCACCGCCGAGCTGCTGCGCCAACTGCGCGAGTCCGCCGACGCCCACGCCAAGCAGGACCTCATCGGCCAGTTCGGGGTCGGCTTCTACGCCGCGTTCATGGTCGCCGACCGGGTCACCCTGCTGACCCGCAAGGCCGGCGAGACCGGCGGCACCCGCTGGGAGTCCACCGGCGAGGGCACCTACTCGATCGAGGCGGTCGACGAGGCGCCGCAGGGCACCACGGTGACGCTGCACCTCAAGCCGGCCGACACCGAGGACAACCTGCACGACTACACCGCCGAGTGGACCGTCCGCGAGATCGTCAAGCGCTACTCCGACTTCATCGCCTGGCCGATCCGGATGAGCGTCGAACGCCCCGGCGCCGACGGTGCGGCCGCCACCCGTGAGGTGCAGACCCTCAACTCGATGAAGGCGCTCTGGGCGCGACCCCGCGACGAGGTCGACGCCGCCGAGTACAACGAGTTCTACAAGCACGTCAGCCACGACTGGGCCGACCCGCTCGAGGTCGTGCACATGAAGGGCGAGGGCACCTTCGAGTACGAGGCGCTGCTCTTCCTGCCCAGCCACGCCCCACTGGACCTGTTCTCCCCGCAGGGCCGCCGCGGCGTCCAGCTCTACGTCAAGCGCGTCTTCATCATGGACGACTGCGAGGCGCTGGTCCCGACCTACCTGCGCTTCGTCAAGGGCGTGGTCGACGCGCACGACCTGTCGCTGAACATCTCCCGGGAGATCCTTCAGCAGGACCGGCAGATCCAGATCGTCCGCCGCCGCCTGGTCAAGAAGGTCCTCGCCACTGTCAAGGACCTCAAGGCCAACCACGCCGAGCGCTACCGCACCTTCTGGACCGAGTTCGGCGCGGTGGTCAAGGAAGGGCTGATCGACGACACCGACAACCGGGACACCCTGCTGGACCTGCTGTCGGTGGCCTCCACCAACGATCCGGCCGAGCCCACCGACCTGGCCGGCTACGTCTCGCGGATGAAGGACGGCCAGAGCGACATCTGGTACGCCACCGGCGAGTCCCGCGCCGCCATCGAGAACTCTCCGCACCTGGAGGCGTTCCGCGCCAAGGGGCACGAGGTGCTGCTCCTCACCGACCAGGTCGACGAGGTGTGGGTCGAGCGGGTCGGCACGTACGACGGTCGGCCACTGCGCTCGATCGCCAAGGGCGAGATCGACCTGGACACCGACGAGGAGAAGCAGCAGGCCGAAGCCGAGCGCGAGCAGCAGCGACAGGAGTTCGCCGGGCTGCTCGACTGGCTGGGGACCACCCTCACCGACAGCGTCCGGGAGGTCCGGCTGTCGTCGCGGCTGACCACCTCACCGGCCTGCGTCGTCGGCGACGCCCACGACCTCACGCCGACCCTGGAGAAGATGTACCGGGCGATGGGGCACGAGATCCCCACCACCAAGCGGATCCTGGAGATCAACCCCGGTCACCCGCTGGTGTCCGGGCTGCGCAAGGCCCACGAGCAGGGCAGCGACTCGGCCGCCCTGACCGAGACCGCCGAGCTGCTCTACGGCTTGGCGGTGCTCGCCGAGGGCGGTGAGCTGACCGATCCGGCCCGCTTCACCCGGACGCTCGCCGACCGACTGGCGCGCACCCTGTAACTGGCGTCCCCCCCGGCCGGCGGGTCGCCCGAACAGCGGGCCCCGCCGGCCGGTCACATCACCGGCCGGGGATCACCAGACCCGACTCGTAGGCGATCATCACCGCCTGGGCGCGGTCGCGCAGGTGCAGTTTGGTGAGCAGGTTGCCGACATGGGTCTTCACCGTGTGCTCGCTGAGGTGGTGATGGGCGGCGATCTCGGCGTTGGACAGGCCGGCCGCGATCAGGCGCAGCACGTCCGTCTCACGGGCGGTCAGGGCAGACACCGCAGCGGCCCGGGCGGGGTCCGGATGGCCCCGCCGGTGCAGCTCGCCTATCACTCGGGCGGTGACGGCGGGAGCGAGCAGCGCGTCCCCGGCGGCCACCACGCGGACCGCGTTCACCAGGTCGGCTCGGGGAGCGTCCTTGAGCAGGAAGCCGCTGGCCCCGGCCCGCAGGGCCGCGTACAGGTAGTCGTCGGTGTCGAACATGGTCAGGGCGAGGACCCGGCTCGGGGTGAGCGCGCAGACCTGGCGGGTCGCTGCGACACCGTCCAGGACGGGCATCCGCATGTCCATCAGGACGACGTCGGGGCGGTGTTCGCGGGCAACCCGCACTGCGGCTGCGCCGTCCGGGGCCTCGGCGACCACCTCGATGTCCGGCTCGGCGCCGAGGATGGTGGCGAACCCCGCCCGGAACAGGTCCTGATCATCGGCGAGCACGACACGCAGCATCAGATCACCGCCGGTGTCGACAGCGGCAGGACAGCGGTCACCGCGAAGCCCTGGCTGTCGGAGGTCGGGCCCGTGTGCAGGGTGCCGCCGCAGGCGTGGGCGCGCTCGCGCATGCCGACGATCCCGTACCCGGCCCGGCCGGCGTCGGACGCTCGATGACCGCGCCCGTCGTCGGTGATCGACACGGTGAGCGAGTTCGCCGTGTAGTCCAGTCGGACGCGAACCGATCCTGCCCCGGCATGGCGCACCACATTGGTCAGGGACTCCTGCACGATCCGGTAGGCGGCCACCCCGACGTCCGGGGGCGGCGCGAGCGGCGGCTCGACGGCACCCGCGGACGGCGTGACGGTGAGCACGGCATCGAGGCCGGTGGCGCGGACCCGCTCGACCAGGACGGGAAGGTGGTCCAGACCCGGCTGGTCGAGTGGCTGGTCGGTGGGTTCGTGCAGGCTGCCGACCGCGCGGCGGAGCTGGACGACAGCGTCCCTGCCGGTGGCGGCGATCGTCGCGAACGTGGCATCGGCGCGATCCGGCTGGTGACGGACCAGGAGGGGACCCGCCTCCGCCTGGACGATCATGACGCCGACCGCGTGGGTGAGGATGTCGTGCAGGTCGTGGGCGATCCGGGTGCGTTCGCGCAGCACCGCCGCCGCACGTTCACCGGCGATGCGACGATCGCGTTCGGCGAGGGCCGCGGTCTGGCTTCGGCGTGCCCGGGTGCTGGTGCCCAGCGCGTACGCGAAGAGGTAGGCGACCGACAGGTAACGCAGCACCTCCACGTCCGGGCGGGGATACAGCAACGAGACCAGCAGGCCGGCGGCGGTCAGCACGATGCCGAGCAGGCGGATCGGCACTGAGGCCCGCGCCGCGAACGTGTAGAGGCAGACGAGCGGTCCGACCGGCAGCAGTGGGGGCGCGCCGAGCGAGGCGGACACGGTGGTGGCGACGCCCACCACGAGGGCGACCCGGAGCAACGCCTGGTCCCGGCACAGCACCGGCACCGACGACGCCACCGCGAGCGGCAGCACCCACCACTCGCGTGGCCCACCGGCCAGGGCGGGCAGCACTGTCGCCGCGACGGCGGCCACGGTGACGGCGAGATTGACGTACCGCTTCACGTCGGCAGTATCGTCCGACCCGGCGCGTTGACGCCTCCCTCCACGGGACCAGATCGATCCGGCCTCGCAGGGCGATCCGACCCGGCCGCCACCGCCGCACGCTCGACACATGATGACGATCCTCGCCACGCTCCTGAGTGGCCTGCTCTGGTTCGGTGGCACCGGGCTGCACCCGGTCCCCGCGCTGACCTGGCTCGCCCCGCTCCCGCTGATCCTCGCCTCGACGCGGGTACGCCCGAGGACGGCGCTCTGCGCGACAGCCCTCGCCTGGTCGATCGGTCAGTGCGGCGTGCTCGGCTACTACCTCGGCACCCTGCGACTACCGGTCCCCGTGGTCGCCGGTGTGGTCCTGCTCGGCGTCGGTCTCGCGACCGGCACGGTCCTGCTCGCCCGCGCACTGCTGCTGCGCGGACGAACAGTCCTCGCCGTCCTCGCCGTGCCCTCGCTCTGGGTGCTGGGGGAGTACGTAGCGTCCCGCCTGCTGCCCAACGGCGCCTGGTGGAGCCTCGCCTACACGCAGGCCGACGTCCGCCCGGTGATCCAACTGACCGCGCTCACCGGCGTCTGGGGCGTCACCTACCTGCTGCTCGCCGTCCCGATCGCCCTCGCCGCCCTGCGCGGAAGCCCTCGTCCCGCCCTCACCTGCCTTCTCGTCCTCCTGCTCGGCGCCGGCGGGTGGTCGGCCTGGTCGCTGGGCCGTTCGCCCGAGCCGGCCGAGCGGCTGACCGTCGGCCTGGTGGCACTGCGGCAGCCCGAGGACGGGCTCCCGATCGACGGGCAGCCCGGCCGTGACCTGCTCGCCCGTTACGCCGCGCGGGTCGAGAACCTGGTCGCCCGCGGGGCGCGGATCGTCGTCCTGCCGGAGAAGGTGTTCGCCGTGACGGACACGACGATGCCGGTGCTCGTGGCCGCGCTCCAGCAGACCGAGGCTCAGGTCGTCGTCGGCGCGGTGCGGCGACGGGCCGACAGGGCGAGCAACGTCGCGCTGGTGCTCACACCGGGCGGGACCATCGCGACGTACGAGAAGCAGCATCTCGTCCCGGGCCTGGAAGACTGGCTGACGCCGGGTGACGAGGTGCTCGTGGACGGGCGGTTCGGCATCGCGATCTGCAAGGACCTCGACTTTCCCGGCCTGGTCCGGCGGTATCGGGCGCAGGGCGCCTCGGTGCTGCTCGTCCCCGCCCTGGACTTCACCTCCGATGGCTGGCTGCACGGACGGATGGCACTGGTCCGGGGCGTGGAGAACGGGCTCGTCGTGGTCCGGGCCGCGGCGTTCGGCCGGCTGACGGTCACCGACCCCGGCGGCAGGATGGTGGGCGAGGCCACCGCCGGTGACGCGCAGTTGCTGCTCACCACACCGACGTCGGGGTGGGGCACTGTCTATTCGCGTACCGGAGATTGGTTTCCGCTGTTGTCAGTGGTCCTGTTGCTGCTGGCCGTGGGTGGCGCGCGGTGGTGGCCGGTTACCAGCGGTTCCAGTGGGAGAACGCGTCCGCGTCGGCCCACGGACCGGGCTTGAGGTCCATCGTTGCCAGGCTCCGCCGCGACAGGCGAACGCTCGACCGGACAACCGGCCGAGCGTTCGCCTGTGCGGTGCGGATCAGCGCAGGGGTTGGTGGCCCGTCACGCCGCGGAGGCGGCCTTCGCCCCTCGGTGCGACGCCACCGGTCCGGCGTTCCAGCCCCAGCGGGGGGCCGGTACCGCCGCGTCACGACGCCCGTCCGTGTCGGCGTCGTCGCCGTCGGTTCCGTCGACGGTCAGTTCGACCGAGGCGGGTGTGCTGCGGGCCAGCCGCAGTGAGTGCTCGGCACCGGTGCGGGCCGCGCACGGCCAGGACTGCCCGGCGCACTGGAGGTTGCGGCACTGGCCCTCGTCGTCCGGCTCGTGTGCGCTCAGCACGTCGATCGCCAACTGCCACAGCAGCGGGTCGGTCACGTCGTGCGGACGCTCGGCGGTGCGACTCGGTCGGTTGCTGGTGTCGTCGGACATGGTGGGCCCCCCTCGTCAGGCTGTACCCCCCAAGGGTCACCCGTCAGCCGCCGGCTAAACCGCCGACCTGCTGTGATGTGTCTCTGATCGCAGCTCGGCCGAGGACGCCGCACGCTTATCGGTCAGTCCGGCAGAAGCGGCATCTCCACGCCCGGCTCCCGGCCGAGCAACACCGCCCGCGTGAGCGCCGCTGATCCGAACCGGTCGCGGACCGCGTCGACCGCAGCGTCCAGATGGGACCCGGAGTCCGGCTGGAACGGCAGCTCAGGCTGGACCGGGTTGTCGTCGAGGTTGCCCACTGAGACACCGATCAGGGTGATGCCACGCCGATCGATCTCGGGCAGCGCGGTGCCTAGCAGCGCACGCGCGGCGGCGAGCAGTGGCGTCGTCTCCGCCGTCGCCTTACCCACCGTGTGCGAGCGGGTCGCCCGGGTGTAGTCGCCGAAGCGCAGCCGCAGCACCACGGTGCGGCCGGACCGCCCGGCCGTCCGCATCCGCCGGCTGACCCGGTCGACCAGGCCGGCGAGGATGGCGTCCAGTTCCGTCGAGGCGTGCGGGGTGCGACTCAGCGCGTGTTGCGCGCCCATCGAACCGCGCCGCCGCCCCACCTGCACCGCCCGGGGGTCGCGATTGTGCGCCAGCGCGTGCAGGTGCCGGCCGGCGCCCGCACCGAGCAGCGACACCAGCGCCGCCTCACCGAGGCGGGCCACCTCCCCGACGGTACGGATCCGGCGTTCGCGCAGCTTCGCGGCCGTGACCGGGCCGACGCCCCAGAGCCGTTCCACCGGCAGCGGGTGCAGGAACGCCAGCTCGGCGTCCGGTGCGACCACCAGCAGGCCGTCCGGTTTCGCCACGCCGCTGGCCACCTTGGCCAGGAACTTCGTGCGGGCCACCCCCACCGTGATCGGCAGGTGGACCCGGTCGCGGACCTCCCGGCGCAGTCGCTCGGCGATCTCGGCCGGTGGCCCGACCAGCCGCCGTAGACCACCCACGTCGAGGAACGCCTCGTCGATGGAGAGCCCTTCGACCAGCGGTGTGGTCTGCCGGAAGATCTCGAAGACCGCGCGGCTCGCCGCCGTGTACGCCGACATCCGAGGCGGCACGACGATCGCGTCCGGGCACAGCCTCCGCGCCTGCTGGCCGCCCATCGCGCTGCGGACGCCCCGCGCCTTCGCCTCGTAGCTGGCCGCGAGCACCACGCCGCCACCGACGATCACCGGCCGCCCCCGCAGACGCGGGTCGTCACGCTGCTCGACCGACGCGTAGAACGCGTCCAGGTCGGCGTGCAGGATGCTGGCGCCGGGCGACACGTACACATGTTCGCATGGCGTCCGTCTGATGCGGCAGTGAGCTGGGCGAACGTCGGTCAGTCGAGGCAGAACTCGTTGCCGTCGGGGTCGGCCATGATGAGATGACCGGCGCCCAACGGGGGAGTGGGCTCGTGCCGGCTGAGCCGCTTGGCGCCGTGCGAGACGAGCCGTTCGGCCTCCGCCTCCAGGGCCGCCATCCGCTCCTCGCCCTCCAGTCCGGGGGCCGCGCGTACGTCGAGGTGGACGCGGTTCTTCACCTGCTTGTGCTCCGGCACCCGCTGAAAGAACAGCCGTGGCCGCGAGCCCTCGGGGTCGACTACCGCCGACGCGTCGTTGCGCTTCTCCGGCGGCACACCCATCGCCTCCAGCGCCTGGTCCCAGGACTCGAAGTCTCCGGGTGGTGCCTGCACCTGGTAGCCGAGCGTCTCGGCCCAGAACGTGGCCAACCTCGCCGGGTCGGCGCAGTCGAACGTGATCTGGACGTCGCGGGTCACGGCGGATCCCTGCTTCCTGTTCTGGTCGGTCATGATCTCAGCCTCTCGCGGATAGCGGACAGGGTTGTTCCGCTATCCGTGAAACGATCGACGCGTGACAGTCGAGGCGACGACCGAGCGGGTGCTGCGCCTGCTGGCGCTGCTGCAACGACGGCTGTCCTGGACGGCTGCCGAACTCGCCGCCGAGCTGGGGGTCACCGGCCGTTGCGTGCGCCGCGACGTGCAGCGTCTGCGGGCGCTCGGCTACCCGGTGCACGCGGTGTCGGGCGTCGGCGGCGGCTATCGACTCGGTGCGGGCACCCGGCTGCCGCCGTTGCTCCTCGACGACGAGGAGGCGATCGCCACGGCGGTGTCGCTGCGGCTGGCCTCCGGGGGCACGATCGCCGGTGCGAGCGAGGCGGCGCTGCGGGCACTCGCGAAGCTCGACCAGGTGATGCCGTCGCGGCTCCGCGCCGAGGTGCGGGCGGTGCACGGCTCCACCGACACCCTCATCGGCCCGGTCGCCGAGATCGACGCGGAACTGCTGGTGACACTCGCCCGGGCCTGTCGGGACGGGGTCCGCGTTCGATTCCACTATCCCGGCCGGGACGCTGGTGAGCAGGAACGGACTGTCGAGCCGATCCGGATGGTCACCACCGGCCGCCGCTGGTATCTGATGGCCTGGGACGCAGACCGCGCCGACTGGCGGACGTTCAGACTGGACCGGATGCGGGCTGCGGTGGCGACGACCTGGCGTTTCCCCGCGCGCGACCACCCGGATCCGGTCTCCTTCGTGCAGCGTTCCGTGACCGGGGCGCCGTACCGGTACCTCGCCCGGGTGCGGGTGCACACCCGACCGGAGCGGTTGCGGGAGGTTATCCCAGCACAGGTGGGGCAGGTCGAGGAAGACCGCGACGGTTGGTCAGTGCTGGTCGTCGGCGGCGACAGCCTGGACTGGCTCGCCGCGCACCTCGCCCGCCTGGATCACGAGATGGAGGTGTTGGAGCCTCCCGGGCTGCGCGAGGCCGCAGGCCGGTTGGCCCGTCGCCTCGCGGGGCTGGCCGGCGCGACCTCGGAGCCCGACGCGCGGTGACGCAGCGTGTAGTGACGCAGCGACACCGGGCTGCCGTCGGGAGCGGTCCATGGTGCCGTGCTGGTGCCGACCCACAGCCACCCTGCGCGCTCGTACAGCGCGGCGGCCGCGGTGCCACCGGCGGCCAACTCCAGCACCAGGTCCGTTGCGCGTTTGTCCGCCCACTGGCGGGCCCGGTCCAGCAGCGCGCTGCCCAGCGCCAACCCACGGGCTCTCGGCGCGACGAAGAGACGAGCCACCTCGGCTGTCGGCCGGCCGGGCGGGCCGTCCACCTGATCGGGGATCCGATGCACCGCGACGTGTCCGACAACGGCCGCGTCGGCGTCGACGGCGACCCAGGCTCGCGCCGGGTGCGGCTCGCGCAGCCAGCGGTGCGGGTCGGCGGGCCAGTTCAGTGGGTACCCGTCGACCCGGTGAACCTCGGCGAGCGCCGCGACGCAGCCGTCCAGGTCGGTGGCGCGTCGTCGACGCACAGCCTGTCGGTTCACAGGTCGTCGAACGGGCTGGCGTAGCGGAACTCGCCGCGGATCGACTCGCGCCAGGCGTGCGACTGTCGCGCCATGAAGTACTGCGGCCCCCACGGCTGGGGCGGGGTGACGCCCAGCTCGACGGCCGGCCGGAACCCGAAGCGCGGGTAGTAGTCGGGATGCCCGAGCAGGACCACCAGCGGTTCGTCCCGTGCGTCGGCCGCGCCGAGCACCGCGTGCATCAACGCGCTGCCCACACCGCTCCGCTGCCGGTCCGGCAACACGCCCAGCGGCCCCAGGCCCAACGCCACCGGCGCACCGCCCACCCGGCCGCGGGTGGCCACCACATGCCCGACCACCCGGCCGTCCACATCGGTCGCCACCAGGGAGTACGCGGGCAGCCAGCCCTCGTCGGCGCGCAGCGCGTCGACAAGGGTCGCCTCGACCGGTACGCCGTCACCGCCGTCGGCCTTGGCGAAGGCTGCGCAGTGCACCGCCCGAACGGCGTCGACGTCGGCGGGTGTCTCGCGTCTGATCAGCACCGCGCCACCATACGGGTGCCCTCGGCAACGGCTCCACGCGTTATCCCGTCGAATGCCGACGACGCGGCGTCCTCGGCCCGCCCACCCGTGGCGCCCGTGGCGACGATCGTCTGGACGCCCGCGGTTCGGCGCTGTGCTCGGCCGGGTTGGCGCGGGCCGGTCGGTTGCCTCGCCGGGGCTGTTGCCGAACCGACGGTAGTTGGAGGGCATGTCGCGGAAACGGGCGATGACTGTCAGTCATATTGATGACTCACAGGCATCGCGCGAATGAGCGGATAGGGCTCCCGGCCCGAGACCAGCGGGGTAGTAGGCCGGACGGCGGGTCGGAGTCCAGGTCCGGTCGGAGGCCGGGGCAAGGCCCGGCCCGGGTCGGGTCGGGTCGGGCGCCATCTCAGCCGACGGCAGTGGCGGAGGGCGGGGCGCTGCCGCCCTGGGGTGCCTCCGGGACCATCAGCCGGATGATCTCCGCCTGGTCGGCGGGCGAGGGCAGTCCCCATTCCGGTCGGTAGCCGTACACCTGGTGCAGTGGGGTGGAGCCGGTGCGGCCGTCCAGGATCTCCACGGCGTCGGTGCCGATCAGGCCGGGGTGTTCGACGCCGCAGGCCTCGGCGACCTTGGTCAGGTCCCGGCGCAGCGTCCGCAGGTAGTTGGCCGCCCGGACCGACTTCGACGTCGGGTCCAGGCCCCGGGCGAGCCACGCGTTCTGGGTGGCGACGCCGGTGGGGCAGGTGTCGGTGTGGCACTTCTGCGCCTGGATGCAGCCGATCGCGAGCATCGCCTCCCGACCGACGTTGACCATGTCGCAGCCGAGCGCGAACGCCACTATGGCGTTGTCGGGCAGGCCGAGCTTGCCGCCGCCGACGAAGACCACCTGTTCGTGCAGATCCCGCTCGGCGAAGATCTTGTAGACCCGGGAGAAGCCCTGCTGGAACGGGAGCGACACGGAGTCGGTGAAGATCAGTGGTGCGGCCCCGGTGCCACCTTCGCCGCCGTCGATCGTCACGAAGTCCACACCCCTGCCGGTGTCCCGCATCAGGGTGGCCAACTCCTGCCAGAAGCTCAGGTCACCGACCGCCGACTTGATGCCGACCGGCAGACCCGTCTCGGCGGCCAGCAACTCCACCCAGTCGAGCAGGCTGTCGCAGTCGGAGAACTCGGCGTGTCGGGATGGGCTGACGCAGTCCTGACCGGCCGGGATGCCGCGGGTGGCGGCGATCTCGGCGGACACCTTCGCCCCGGGCAGCAGCCCACCGAGGCTCGGCTTGGCGCCCTGGCTCAGCTTGATCTCCAGCGCCCGCACCGGTGCGTCGGCGACCAGGTCCTTCAGCCGGTCGAGGCTGAACCGGCCGTGCTGGTCGCGGCAGCCGAAGTACGCGGTGCCGAGTTGGAAGACCAGCTCACCGCCGTTGCGGTGGTACGGCGACAGGCCGCCCTCGCCGGTGTTGTGCAGGCAGCCGGCGAGCGCCGCCCCCCTGTTGAGCGCGGAGATGGCATTGCCAGAGAGCGAGCCGAAGCTCATCCCGGAGATGTTGACCACCGACTCCGGTCGGAACGCCTGGGCGCGTCCCCGTGCCGCTCCGAGCACCTTCGCGCAGGGCAACCGCACGTCGTGCCCGGCTGTCGGTGACGACGGCGGCACGGCACGGCCGAACGTGCGGTGCTTGATGATCGGGTACCCGGGGGTGTACTCGATGTCGTTGTCGGTGCCGAAACCGAAGTAGTTGTTCTCCTGTTTGGCCGACGCGTACACCCAGCGGCGCTGGTCGCGGGTGAACGGCCGCTCCTCGTTGTTGCCGGCCACGATGTACTGCCGTAGCTCCGGCCCGATCGTCTCCAACAGGTAGCGGGCCCGGCCGAGGACCGGAAAGTTGCGCAACAGCGCGTGGTCGCGCTGGATCAGGTCCCGCGCGGCGAGGGCCGCGACGGCGGCGGCGGCAGCGGGTACGGCTCGACGGGCCCAGGTCATGCCCGGGAGTCTTTCCGCCCGGGCGGCGGATCAAACCGGTGAGCTGGCTGGTGGCGGTGCGGGTGCGGCCCGCACCGCCACCCCGCGCTCAGCGGTGCCGGAACGACTCGCGGACCGATCCGCCGACGACAGTGCACCACGTGCTCGTGCTGAGTTTGCCGTTGCGGGGCAGACCGTGCAGCGCCTGAAGGTCCTGCACCGCCCTCCGGGTGGCGTGGTCGTACGCCCCGGTGACGGTGACCGCGTACCCCTTGGTGGCGAGGATTTCCTGCACGGCCGTGACCGGCGCCCCGGCGGCGTGCTGGTCCAGTTCCGGGGCGAGGGTCTCCCAGGTCGGCGTGGTGAGTGTGGCGTCCACGTCCACCGCGATGCCGTTGCGGGCCTGCCAGTCCTGCACCGCCGCGACGGTCGCGGCGTCGAACGTGCCGCTGACGGTCACCGGGTAGCCCCGGTAGGCGAGCAGGTGCTGCACCACGCGAACCGAGGGGGAGTTGACGAAACGCCACAGATCCGGCCAGCGGCGTGCCGGCACCTCACCGAGCTTGGTGCCCAGGGCGGCGTGCACCCGCCGCCGCAGCTCGGGGAACTGCCGGTAGAAGGCCGCGCCCGGGCACTCGGTGGTGCGGAAGTCCCAGTGGCCGAAGATGTCGTGTGCGTGCAGCCCGTACTGCCGGCAGATCGCGACGCAGAGCTTGACCAGCGAGTCGGTCAACGCCTCGGGTGGCGTCTCGGTGACGTAGGTGCCCTCGTTCTCGATGCCGATGGCCCTGCCGTTCTCACCCGGACAGTGCGCCGAAATCATCTGCCGGTCGCCGGCTTCCAGGCGCTCCAGGCTGCCCCGGCGACCCTCCAGCACGTACCCGCCACGGCTCACAGTGAAGTGTTGGCCGGTGTCCGACCAGCCGTTGCCGTCCATATGCAGGTCCTGGCAGTCGTGGGCCAGCTTGACCGCCTGCTCGCGGGAGTAGTCGGTGACGTTCGGGAACGCCATGTGGTGCACGATGATCTTGTTGGTGGCGATGGCGCTCACCGACAGCGGGTCCTTCGGTGGGCGGGCGGCCCACTCGTCACAGCTGATGATCCAGTCCAGGTCGGCGCCCGGCGCGGCCTGCGCCGCGCCCGGGAAGGCGAGTTCGCTCCCGACGACGGCGACAGTGGCGGCGCCGAGACCGGCCCGCAGCAGCGTCCGGCGATCCACTTCGGAATGGTCGACGTGCATTGCGTCTCCTCCTGCGGCCGACGGCGGGGGATGAAAAGTAGCTCCAGTGGCCGCACTTACTCCGGAGAATATTGCCAAGACTCATCCCCGCGCCAGAGGGGTGGTCCTGCCTGGTCGGCGTTTCCGCGCGTCGGGTCGGGGGTAGGTCGGGACTGACCGTTCCGGCTGCCACATTTAAGGAATGACCAGATGAGTGACAACGTCAGCGACGCGGTGGGCGACGCTCTCCGCTCGGTGATGCTCTTCCTGCCCAAGGCCGTCGCCTTCCTGGCGATCCTGGTGGCCGGATGGCTGATCGCCAAGGCCGCACTGAAGATCGTGGAGAAGGTCCTCGAACGGGTGGGCTTCGACCGCGCCGTCGAACGCGGCGGCATCCGCCGCGCGTTGAGCCGCTCCCGGTACGACGCCAGTGACATCGTCGCGAAGCTCGTCTACTACGCGGTGCTGCTGTTCACCCTTCAGCTCGCCTTCGGCATCTGGGGGCCGAACCCGATCTCCGACCTGCTCGGCGCGGTGATCGCGTGGCTGCCCCGCGCCTTCGTCGCGATCGTCATCGTCGTGGTCGCCGCCGCCATCGCCAACGCGGTCAAGGACATCATCAGCGGCGCGCTCGGCGGCCTGTCGTACGGCCGGGTGCTGGCCACCATCGCTTCGGTGTTCATCCTCGGTCTCGGCGTCATCGCCGCGCTGAACCAGATCGGCGTGGCCACAGCGGTCACCACTCCCGTGCTGATCGCCGTGCTGGCCACGATCGGCGGCATCCTCGTCGTCGGTGTCGGCGGCGGTCTGATCCGTCCGATGCAGAGTCGTTGGGAGTCGTGGCTGACCCGCGCCGAGCAGGAGTCGCAGGTGATCGCCGAGCACGCCCAGGCGTACCGGGCCGGTCGCCGCGACGCCGAGGCCGAGTTGGCCCGCCGGTCGGCCACCACCAGCGGCGCGGAGGCCACCCAGGTGGTGCCCCGGCCGGCCGACGCCGACGCCACCCAGGTGGTGACCCGGCCCACCGACCCGGAGGCCACCCAGGTCGTCCACTTTCCGGTCAGCTCCGACGCCACCCAGGCGGTCGATCGCAGCACCGTCGACGACGTGACGCCGACGCCGGTTCGACCCTCCGCCACCGACGACACGACCCAGGTGGTCAGCGGCTCGGCCGATTCGGACACCACGCAGGTGGTGGGCGCCGGCGTCGACCCCGACGCCACCCAGGTGGTCACGGGCGGCACCGATCGCGCGGTGCCCGGGCAGCGCACCAGCGACGACGGTGAGACCACCACTGTCATTCCGCCGGTCGACAGGCGCTGACACCAGCGGTACGGCGGCGGGGGGGGGGGGGGGGGGTCGCCCCCCCCCCCCCCCCGGGGGGGGCGCCCGCGCCGGGGGGCGGAGGCGCGCCCGCCACGAACCAGGCGCCGGCGCGCCCCGAGGCGAGCAGCGCGTGATCGGCCATGGCAGACGACGCTAACAGTGGGTTGCGCGACACGCGCGTGGGGCGGGCCCGATCTGATCCCGCCCCGCCTCTCGTTGTCCGCCCAGCCGGCGCGGTTCGCGTTTCCCGGCACACCGAAAGCGCTGGCCGTAGCCGCGCAGGTTGTCTAGCATCGCGGCCATGACCTGGCGACATTGATCCAGCAGCGTCGGCCGATCCCGTGGGCCACCACGGGCACCGCACGTCCGGTGTCCGTCTCCACTCTCACGGGAAGGCCCCATGACCCGCATCGACCCGCGCGTGCCCGAGCCGGCGGTCCGTCGGCTGACGGCGACCCTCTACGGGTACTCGTTCCTCAGTGACCTCGTCCTGCTCTATCCGCTGTACGTGGTGTTGTTCGCCGACACCGGGCTGTCGGTGGGGCAGATCGCGTCGCTCTTCGTCATCTGGTCCGCCGCCGGCATCCTGTTCGAGGTGCCCTCCGGCGCCTGGGCCGACGTGCTGTCCCGCCGGCTGCTGCTGTGCCTCGCCCCGCTGGTGACCGCCGCGGGTTTCGCGCTCTGGGTGCTGCTGCCGTCGTACCCGGCCTTCGCTGTCGGTTTCCTGCTCTGGGGCGCCGGTGGCGCACTGGTCTCCGGTGCGCTGGAGGCGTTGGTCTGGACCGAGTTGGACCGGCTCGGCGCTGTCGGCCGGTACGCGCGGGTGCTCGGGCGGGCGCGGACGGCGGGTGTGCTGGGCGTGGTGGTCTCCGGAGTGCTCGCCGGCCCGGTGCTCGCCGTCGGCGGGTACCCGATGGTCGGCGCGGCCAGCGTGCTCGCCTGCCTGCTCGCCACGATCGTCGCGACCCGCTTCCCGGAGCACCGCGCGCCGACCGCCGCGGCCGTCCCGGTCGCCGAGCCGGCGATGGCCGCCCGGCCGGTGGGTGCCGCAGCCCCGGGACCGGACGCCCCGGACACCGTCGCGCCCGCGAGCCCGGCCGACGATGGGGACCTGGGGTGGTGGGACACGCTGCGGGCCGGAGTGTCGCAGGTCCGCACCCGCCCGCCGGTACGGGCCGCTGTGCTGCTGGTGGCCGTTGTCGCCGCCGACTGGGGTGCCCTGGACGAGTACACCCCGCTGCTCGCACTGGACACCGGCGTCGGGGCGCGGGCCGTACCGCTGCTGCTCCTGCTGCTCTGGGCCGGAGTGACGGTCGGTGGGCTGCTCGCCCCGGCGGGGGAGCGGCTGGGCAGCCGAGGCTACGCCGCCCTGCTGGGGCTGGTCGGCGTCGCGCTGGCCGCAGGGGCCCTGCTCCGGCACCCGGCGGGGTTCGTGCTGCTCGCGGTGGCCTTCGGGGCCGCGCAGTTGGCCACAGTGCTGGCCGACGCGCGGCTCCAGGCCCGGATCACCGGCACCACCCGCGCCACTGTCACCTCGTTGGCCGGGATGGCCACCGACGTGCTGATCATCGTGACGTACGCCGGCTACGGTCTGCTCGCCACGGCGGCCGGCAACGCTGTGGCGTTCGCGCTGACCGCCGGGGCGTACCTCGTGGTGGCGCTGGTGCTGCTGACCCACCGCCGCCGGACGGCAGTGCCCGTCGGCGTGGCCGCGGCGGTGCCGGACTGACCGGGGCCCGGCGGCGGCCTCCTCGGGCCGCCGCCGGGCTGCACTGTCAGCCGGCCATGTGCAGGAACGACCACTGGTGGCCGTCGAGGTCGCGGAAGCCGCGCATGTACATCGGGCCGTTGGCCATCCCTGGCCCGAGCGACTCCCCACCCGCGACCGCCGCCTGGTCGACCAACTCGTCGACCTGCCCTCGGCTCGACGCCGACAGCCCGATGATGACCTCCCGGCTGGTCGCCGTGTCCGGCGTGGCGACCCCGGTGTACGTCTCGAAGCCCGAGCGCAGGTGCAGCACCAGCCGGGTGGTGTCGGAGATGGTGAGCACCGTGCTGTCGCCGTCCGGCCCGGCCTGGTCGCTGGTGAAGCCGATCGCCCGGTAGAACTCGGTGGCGGTGGTGAGGTCGCGCACCGGCAGGTTGATGAATGTCATTGTCATCGGTGGTCTCCGTCCGTTTCGGGCAACACCTTCGGCGCGGTGAGCCGGTCCCGCCAGTACGCCTTCAACTCCGCAGCCTGCTCCGCTCCGGTCAGCTTCTCGTGCCGGACGTTGACCCGGGCCTTTGACTCGCCGGCAGCGCCGGCTCGGCGACCCGCTTGATCAGGTGCCGACGGGCGGTGGTGTAGCTCCCGCCGGTCTTCTCCATCCGGGCCCGGCCCACGCTCCCGCCGACCCCGCCGGAGTGGGGCATGTGGCACCACGTCCCGAGGGCTCAAGGCCCCCTCTGCCTCCGCGTTGCCGACGGCGTGAGCGCCGGGAGGGAGGTGCGGCGCAGGACTACGCCGACGTCATCCTACGCCCGAACAGCCGTCAGGGTTGGTCACCGTCGAGATAGACCCACCTGCCGTCCTCGCGGACGAACCGGCTGTGTTCGGTCAACGTGCCGGGCCGGCCCGCGTCCCGGTAGTGGGCGTGGAAGGTCACCGTGCCGGCGGTGTCGAGCAGGCCGCCCCGCTCGGTCTCCACGATCTCCAGTCGGGTCCACCGCTGCCCCGGGTCGAGCTCCAGGGAGGCGGGCCGGGTCGAGGAGTGCCAGCTGCGCAGCAGGTAACCGGAGTCGCCGAGGGCGAAGGCGCTGAACCGGGAGCGCATCAACGCCTCGGCCGTCGCCGGGGCGTCGCCGCCGTGCGCCGGGGCGCAGCAGTCCGCGTACGCCCGACCGGAACCGCACGGGCACACCCGTCCCGTCGTCGCGTTCGCCCGCCGACGTCCCGCACCCTTACCCACGTCGTTCATCCTGCCGCACCCCCGGTCTTTGGCCCGGCCCCGCCCAGGCCCGCCTCACGCGATCTTGCACTTTCTGTGGCGACATAAGTAATTAAGGGTGCGTATCGACGACACAAACTGCAAGATCGCGGGGCGGGGGCGGGGGCGAGGGCGGGGGCGGGGCGGGGTGAGGGTGGGCTCACAGCCAGCCGGAGCGGCGGAACAGCCGGTACAGGAACAGGGCCGCCGCCGCCATCAGGGTGAGGGCCCCGGCGTAGCCGTAACGCCAGGCCAGCTCGGGCATGTGGTTGAAGTTCATGCCGTAGATGCCGGCTATGCCGGTCTGGGTGGCCGCGATGGCCGCCCAGGCGGCGATCTTGCGCATGTCGTTGTTCTGCTCGACGGCGAGCTGCGCCAGTCGCGACTGAACGATCGAGGTGAGCAGGTCGTCGTACGCGGCCACCGGGTCCACCGCCCGGCTCAGCCGGCCGTCGACGTCGACGAACCAGCGGTGCAGGGCACGCGGCGGACCGTCGGGTTCGAGCAGCGTACGCATCGGCGCCTGCAACGGCAGGACTGCCCGCTTGAACTCCACCACCTCCCGTTTGAGCTGGTAGATGTGCTGGATGTCGGCGCTGCGGTCGCGGGCGAACACCGCCTCCTCGACCCGTTCCAGGTCCCGTTCCACGTGCCCGGCCACCTCCAGGTAGGAGTCGACCATCCGGGCGCAGACCGCGTACGCCACCGCCCACGGGCCGGCGGCCAGCAGCGCGGGGCGGCGCTCGATGTCGGCGCGGACGCTGCGCAGCGCCCCGGCGGCGCCGTGCCGCACCGTGATGGCGAAGCGGTCGCCGAGCAGCACCATCACGTCACCGGTGTCGATCACCTCGGAGGTGTCGGTCAGCTCGTCGTGCTCCACGTACCCGGCCGTGCGCAGGACCAGCAGCGTGACCGGACCGTGGCGCTGCACTGTGGGCCGGTGCCCGTCGGCGAGCGCCTGTTCGACTGTCAGTTCGTCGAGGCCGAAGGTCTGGCCGACTGCGGCGAGCACGGCCGGGCCGGGATCGTGAAGTCCCAGCCACACGAAGGCGTCGCGGCGGTGGCGTGCCCGGGTGTACGCGTCGGCGTAGTGCGGTTGGCCGGGTTCCCGACGGCCGTTGACGTAGACGGCGCAGTCGACCACGGCGTCCGGGTTGGACCGGCGGGGGGTGGGGGAGGCGCCCTCGACCCGTCCGAGCAGTCGCCGGGCCAGGGCGCGTACGCCTCGACCGGTCCGGTCCCGTACCGGTCGCTGATCCACCGCGTGCCTCCCTGTCGCCGGCGCATCGTCCCGATCAGGCGATGGTGCCACCGCATTCTGCCGACCAGGGTCCGGCTCCCGACAGCGGGGAGGCGGCGGCGCGGGCGTGCGGCTCGGTTTCAGGCAGGTGGTCCGGTTGAGGCGGGCGGTCCGGTTCAGGCGGTGCGGGTGGCGAAGACGACGATGTTGTCGACGTAGTTGCCGGTCGCCGCGTCGAACCGGCCGCCGCAGGTGATCAGGCGTAGCCCGGCGGCGTCGGCCGGGCCGTAGACCAGCGTGGTGGGGAAGTGCTCCTTGGGGTACGCCCGCACGTCGTCCACTGTGAATGTGGCGACCCGCGCGTCGGCGCGGGTGACCTGTACCTGCTGCCCGGCGCGGAGCCGACCGAGGTCGAAGAAGACCGCGGGGCCGGACGGCGCGTCGACGTGTCCGACCAGGACGGCGTTGCCTGTCTCACCGGGGCTGACCCCGTGCCGGTACCAGCCGGCGAGGGTGGGCCGGTCCAGCGGCGGCACCTCCAGCACCCCGGCGGCGTCGGCGCCGACGGGGACGATGTCGGCGCGTACGTCGATGGCGGGGATCTGCACCCGGACCGGCGCGGCGGGTGGCAGCGGCGCCAGGTCCGGTGCGGGGTGGGTGCGGGTCGGCGCGTCGGCCGACGGTAGTGGTGGCCGCGCCGGGTCGGCGGTGAGGCCGACGGTGATCAGCCCGAGCCCGGTCACGCCGAGCAGGGCTACCACTGCCGGTAGGGTTCGCCGCCACCGCACGTGTGCACCTCCGTACCGGGTCGTCGGGGGGGGGGCCCCCGGGGGGGCCGCGGGGGGCCCCCCCCCACGGGGGGGGAGGGGGGC
>NZ_JBEZFO010000016.1:0-139701 GCF_040649495.1 Micromonospora sp. NPDC048947 | reverse complement strand
CCCCGCGCCCGTTCTCGCCGTCCTGGGCTACCACTGCGGGTTGGGTCCGCCGCCACCGCACGTGTGCACCGCCGTCCCGGGTCGTGGGGGTGCCCGCGCCGGTGTCACCGGCGCGGGCACCCGTCTCAGGGATGGAACGGTCGCCGATCAGGCGACAGTGGACACCGGACGGCGCCGGCGGATCAGGATCACCGCGCCGGCGAGGGCGGTGCCGAGCAGCGTGCCGCCGGCGGCGAGAGCGCCGGTGTCACGGTTGTCGCCGCCGGAGCCGGCCGGCGCGCCGCCGATCGGGGTGACGGCGAAGGTGGCGGTGCCGGCCGAGCTGCCGTCGCCGCAGGTCGCCGCCACCGTGTACGTGCCCAGGGTGAACCCGGCGGTGAAGAGTTCGGCGCTCAGCCCACCGCCGGCGGCGGCCGTGGTGGATCGGACGTTCTGGTCGCGGTTGGGGCCGGTGACCCGGAAGAGGGCGTCACCCGACTTCGGGTTGCAGGTCGTCGCGGTGAGCACGACGGTCCCACCGACCGGGGTGGTGGCCGGTGACACAGTGGTGTCGGCCAGTGCGGCGCCTGGCAGCAGGAGCGTGCCGAGGCCCACGCCGAGCGCCGCCGAGCAGAGTGCTGTTGAGACCTTCATACGCGTCTTCCCTCACTTTTCGTCCGCTGACTGCGTGGGACGTCGTTCGGGTGGCCAACTCCGTGACTAGCACCGGTGTGCCCAACACTAGGTGGGTTGGGTCCACGATCAGGTGAAAATGAGAAATCCTCGTTGCCGTCACGTGTCCACCCGAAGGCGGGGAGAGCTGCGGAAAGGCCCGGACGACCCGACCGGCACCGGTGCTCCGATCGATGTCTGCTCCGGCCGGGCTGTCGTCGCTGGGCCGATGGCGAGGTATTGCCGACGACGGCGGAAATGCACCGCCTGGGGTAGCGCGATCCGCGCTCGGTCAGCGGGCCTGGGCCGGGCTCGGGTCGGGCATCGGCTCGCCGGTCTCCAGCAGGGTCTTGAGGCTGGCCAGCAACTCCGGCCAGCCGCCGCTGCCGTCGAGCTGGCCGCTGATCGCCCGGTGCATCTGACTGTCGGGGGAGAAGTCGTCGTGGATGACGGTCAGCCGGACGGTCGACCCGCTGTGCGGCGCGATCTCGAATGTCACAGTCGAGCGGCGCTCACCGAGCCGGGCGGCCAACTCCTCGGCGGACCAGCCGAAGTGCGCGGCGTGTTCGGCCTGGAAGCCGTGCCAGCTGTAGGAGAGCCGACGGTACGGCTCGGCGACGAGCACCCGCTGGCCGAGGTCGCGCGGCTCGCCGTCGGGTGCGTCCTGCCACAGCACGGGTGACCCGACCTGCCAGTCCGAAATCAGCGCGACTCCACCCCAGTAGCGACTGGTGAACGCCGGTTCGGTGAGCGCGGACCACAGTCGCTGCGCGGTGGTGGTCACGTAGGTGGTGTAGACGAAGGTCGGGCTCTCCATGGGTTGTCGCTCCAATGCGGTGGTCAGGTCGGCCAGGGTGGCAGCGCGCTCGCGGTCGTAGCGGCTGAGCCACCGGTCGGCGATGGCGTTGATCGGGGCGGCGTTGAGGTAGTGCAGCTTCTCCCGGCCGCGCCGCACGGTCGTGACGAGATTGGCCGCCTCCAGCACCGACAGGTGCTTGCTGACGGCCTGTCGGGTGCCGGCCAGCCCGTCGCACAGCTCCCGCAGGGTCTGGCCGTTGCGTTCGTTGAGCCGGTCCAGCAGTCGACGCCTGCTGGGGTCGGCCAGCGCCCGGAACGCGTCGTCCATCGACCCTCCTCGCAACAGGCAACCATTCGGTTGCTCGTCACGTTAGGCAACCAAGAGGTTGCCTGTCAATCCGCCCCGGGCGGCCTCCTCCCGGAGGGATAAATCCGCTGGCGGCCGGGGGAGACGCTGGTAGGTTCGCTCGCCGTGACACGGAACGTGGGAGCCGGCCTGGGACCGGTCTTCGCCAAACTCTGGGCGGCGAGCACCCTCTCGGCCCTGGGTAGCGGCCTGGCCACCGTCGCAGCGCCGCTCTTCGTCGCGTCGCGTACCGATGACCCGCTCGTGGTCGCCGGGGCGTCCGCCGTGGCCTGGCTGCCGTGGCTGCTCTTCGCCCTGCCCGGCGGGGTGCTGGTGGACCGGATGGACCGACGGCGCCTGATGATCGTCATCGACCTGGTCCGGGTGGCCGCGCTCGCCGTTCTGGCCACGGCGATCCTCAGCGGCCGGGGCGGGGTGGCACTGCTGTTCGCGGTGCTGTTCCTGGTCAACACCGGTGAGATCGTGTTCCGCGCGGCGAGCCAGGCCATGGTTCCGGTGGTGGTGCCGCGGCACCGCCTGGAGCGTGCCAACGGATGGCTCAGCGGCGGTGCCACCCTCATGCACAGCATGCTCGCCGGCCCGCTCGGCGGCTTCCTGTTCGCGCTCTCGGCAGGCAGCCCGTTCCTGGTCAACGCCGTCACGTACGCCCTCAGCGCCGTGCTGGTGGCACTGATCGGCGGGGATTTCCGGGCCGCCGTCGGCGACACGCACGCACGCCGTACCCGGTCGATGGGCGGCGAGATCGCCGAGGGACTGCGCTGGCTGGCCAACCAGCGGCTGCTGCGCACGATGGCGGTGCTGATCGGTCTGCTCAACGTGACCCTCACCGCCGCGCTCGCGGTGCTGGTGCTGCTCGCCGGCGAGCGGCTGGGACTCGGGTCTGTCGGCTACGGACTGCTCTTCACCTGCATGGCCAGCGGTGGGGTGCTCGGCGCCCTCCTCGGCGACCGGATCATCGCCCGGATCAGCGCCACCTGGACGATCCGGGTCGGCCTGCTCATCGAGGCGGGGCTGCACCTGGCGTTGGCGGCGTCCCGCAGCACCATCGTGGTCGGGTTCGCGCTGTTCGCCTTCGGCGTGCACGGCGGGTTGTGGAACATCGTGTCGAACTCACTGCGCCAACGACTCACCCCACCGAACCTGCAGGGCCGGGTGGCCAGCACGAACCTCTTCGTCGCGGCGGGCGGCAACTGCGTGGGCGCACTGCTGGGCGGGCTGCTCGCCGCCCGATTCGGCATCACCGCGCCGTACTGGGTCGGGTTGGTGGTGGCGATCGGCGTATCCGCGGCCACCTGGCGGGTCTTCAACCGCGCCGCCGTCGCGCACGCCTATGCCGACCCGCCACCTGTCGAGTCGCCCGCCCCGGTGGCCTGAGCGCCGATCCGGCCCATCCGGTGGTCGCGCGCGACGGTGTGGCAGCGTGGTCCCTGTGACCGACTCCGCGCCGCTCGACGTCGACCTCGCGCTGCTCGGTGGTGGCGGCGCCGCGTCGTTGCTGCTCGCCGCGCTGGACCGCCACGGTGTCCGGGATCTGCGGATCGCCATCGTCGACCCGGTGCGCCGACGCGGTCAGGACCGCACCTGGGCGTTCTGGGGTCACCCCGACAGCGACCTGGACCCGCTGCTCAGCGCGAGCTGGCAGCAGGTCGAGGTGGCGACTGCGGCGCGACGCCGCGTCCTGGACCTCACCCCGCTGCGGTACGCCATGCTCCGCTCCGGCCCGGTCTACGACCGGGCTGCCGACGCCGAGCGTCGCCTCCACGCCACCCGGATCGTCGCGCCCGCCGAGACGGTGCGCGACGACGGTGACCGGGTGCTCGTGGGTACCGGCGACGGGCGCGGCGTACGGGCCGGCTGGGTGCTCGACTCCCGTCCCCGTCCGCCGACGCGAGCGGGGCGAACCACCTGGTTGCAGCACTTTCGGGGGTGGTGGCTGGAGGCGGACCGGCCGGTGTTCGACCCGACGCGTGCGGTGCTGATGGACTTCCGTACCCCGCAGCCGCCCCGGGGCGTCTCCTTCGGGTACGTGCTGCCGGTCAGCGACCGCTACGCCCTGGTCGAGTACACCGAGTTCTCACCGGACCTGCTCACCGACGCCGGGTACGACGCGGCGCTGGCCGGCTACCGGGATCTGCTCGGGCTGGATCCGAGCGTGTTGCGGGTGCGGGAGGTGGAGAACGGGGTGATCCCGATGACCGACGCGCCGTTCCCGGCCCGGCCCACCCCCCGCGTGGTGCGGCTCGGCACTGCTGGTGGCGCGACCCGCCCCTCCACCGGCTTCACCTTCTCCGCCATGTACCGCCAGGCCGACCAGGTGGCCCGCGCCCTCGCCGCGGGCCGCGCGCCGGTGCCCGAGCCGGCCTACCCTCGCCGGCACCGCTGGATGGACGCGGTGGCGCTGCGCGCGCTGGACCGGGGCGGGGTGGGCGGTCCCGAGTTCTTCGACCGGCTCTTCGACCGCAACCCGGCCGAGCGGGTGCTGCGCTTCCTCGACGGCGGCACCACTCCGGCCGAGGAGATCGCGATCATGAATTCGACCCGGCTGTTGCCGATGATCGCCGCGACCGCCGGCGACGCCGTACACCGGGTCCGCGACCGGCTGCGCCCCACCCGGCCAGCGCCGGCCATCCCACCAGCGGTGGTGGGTTCGGCGCCGACGGCTCGGCGCGCCGGCCCCCCGAGCGGGGAGGACGAGGTCCGCGCCCGGTAGGTTGCCGGGCATGGTGGACGCGGCGGCCGGCAGGGGCGTGCAGATCTGGACCGACGGGGCGTGCAGCGGCAACCCCGGTCCGGGTGGTTGGGGCGCGCTGCTGCGCTACGGCGATCACGAGCGGGAGCTGTGTGGCGGTGAGGCCACGCCCACCACCAACAACCGGATGGAGCTGATGGCGGCCATCCAGGCGTTGGAGAGCCTGAACCGGCCGGTCACCGTGGAGCTGCACACCGACAGCACGTACGTGCGCAACGGCATCACCAGTTGGCTGGCGTCGTGGAAGCGCAACGGTTGGCGGACCGCCGCGAAGCAGCCGGTGAAGAACGCCGACCTGTGGCAGCGGCTGGAGGCGGCCTGCGAACGGCACGAGGTCACCTGGCTGTGGGTCAAGGGGCACAACGGTCACCCGGAGAACGAGCGGGCCGACCGGCTCGCCAACAAAGGCATGACCGAGGCCCGGGGCGCGCTGACCACCCGCTGATCCCTGGTCAGCGGGTCGCGTCCGGGTGCCCCGGCATTGTCGACCCGCCGCCGCTGCTGCCGGACGAACCACCGACGACGCCCGAGCTGTCGGGCTCGGTCACGATGTCCGGCCGGACGTCGGTGTCCGCCGGTGCGGGGACCTCGGTGTCCGCCTCGACCTGTACCAGTGCCGCCTGGCCGACCTCGTCCTCGCTGTGCTGCGGGTCGCCCGGCTGCTCACCTTGGCGATTTCGGTAGCCCACGCCGTGCCCCCCCCCCGTCGATGCCGGTTCGCGTCGGCGCTGGCTACCCGGCGTCGTCGCGGCCGAAACCTCGCGGTCAGCGACGTCGGCCCCGGCGGGCGGGTGCGGGAGACCGGGCCGGCTGACGGACCGGGGTGAGCGGCAGCGCCGTCCAGTGCGCCGGCCGGGTGAGCGTCTGCGGCAGCCCGGTGTGGGTGTCACCCCGGGCGGCGTCCAGCTGGGTCTGGTGCAGGAACAGCGTGCGCCGCAGGTCCGCACCCCGCAGGTCGGCCCCGCGCAGGTCCGCGCCGGTGACGTCGGCCAGGCCGAGGTCCGCTCCGCGCAGGTCTGCGCCGATGAGCAGCGCCCCGCGCAGGTTGGCCCGGCGGAGGTCGACGCGGCGCAGGTCCACCCCGAGCAGGTGCGCGCCGCGGCGGTCGGCGCCGCCGGGGGCGCGGGCCGCGTCGCTGGCCCGGGACAACAGCGGGTTGATCCGGTTCCGGTGGTCGGCGACGTCCACAGCGCGTAGGTCCGCCGGGTCACCCTCGGTGAGCGTCAGCGTCTCGGCGCGAGCGCGTTCCAGCTTGGCGCGCAGGTCGCCCGGCGGGCGCAGCGCCACCGCCTCGGTGAGGTACCAGAGCAGTTCGTGCAGCGGGCGCAGTACCGCGAACGCCTCAGCCATCGCCGGCAACGTCTCCGGCGCGTCCCGCCAGTCCCGCCCGCCGAAGGTCACCTGGGCGACCTGCTGCCCGGCACCGAAGCAGTCGAACACCGTGCAGCCGGGAAAACCACGCTGCCGCAGCTCGGTGTGGATGCCGCAGCGGTGGTCGGGGCGCAGGTTGGGGCAGGGCGACCCGGCCGGCTTGTCGATGGCGAAGTCCGCCGACGCGGCGAAGGCGGGCACCACGCAGCACAGCCCGAAGCAGCGTCCGCAGTCGGCGCGCAACTGCGCCGCCCCGGACGGCGGTGCGGTGCGGTGCGACACGCCGACGGTCCTCCTGGCGATCAGGGGTGGGCCACCATTGTTTCCTGTGCCGAGCCCACGGGTCGCTCGGGGGTCACCGTGCGTGTGTGTCACCGGCCGTCGCGGGGCGGGGCGACGGGGTACGGGCATCGCCCGGTGGCGGCACCAGTCGGCGGACGTCCCGCTCGCCGTCGTCGTGCCCGTACTTCTGGTCGAAGTGCCGTTTCACCACGTCGGCCGGGGTCCGGTCCCCGTCGGCGGGCTCGGCCAGCGCGAACACGCCGGGCGCCGCCCCGGGCGCGCGGGGCGGCAGCACGGCTCGCACCGTCAGCGGCCCGGTCACCCGGAACCCCCGGCAGTCGACGTAGTGCTGCCCGTCCACGGTCACGAACGGCACGCGTACCTCGACCACGTCCGACTCGTCGTGGCGCAGCGTGACCGTGACCGACCAGTACCGCTCCAGGTCGAGGGTGGCCTGCTCGTGCTCCCACAGCTCCTCGAACCGGGCGTGCACGAACCCGCCCCACGGGCTGTCCATGTCCACCTCGAGCTGCGGCACGTTGAACGACAGCTTCCCGATCGGGAAGAACGAGATCAGCGCCCGCCCGTCCCACTGGTAGAGCTGGATCGACGGGGACGCGTCGTAGAGCCGGACCTGGAGGCGGTGGCGCAGCCGCGAGTCGAGCGCGTCGGCGAACGCGGCCAGGTGGCGCAGGTTGGTGCGGATCTGCCGGGGCACGTCCACCCGTTGCCGTTCCAGCTCCTCGGAGCGCTGCTGGGCGGCGGTGCAGTCGGGGTCGAGCAGGAGCAACTGCACCTGGGCGCCGTTGGCCAGCGCCGCGCGTACCGCGCTCAGCGTCTCCTCCCGGTGCCGTTGCTCCAGCAGGATCGTCCAGGTGTCGAGGATGCGCACCCGGCGGCCGGAGCGGTGCAGCCGCGTCACGAACGCCTGCTGGTCGAAGCTGAGGTGCTCCTGCACCCGCGCCTTGCGGGCCTCCTCGAACAACGGGTCGAAGATGACGTAGGAGATGGCCGCGAGGACCACGCTGGCCCCGAGGTTGAGCAGCAGGTCGCTGAGGAAGCCGGTGCTGCGCCATGCGGCCAGCAGCATGACGACGGCGACCGCGAAGAGTGCCCCACCCACGACGAAGGCCCGTCGTTGCCGCCCGCCCCGACCAGCCCACCCGGGCATCAGGTCCCCCTCCGCCGTCGGTCGGCCCCACCGCCGCTTCCTGCTCACCGGAGTTCGGACGATACGTGCCCGCTTTGCTGCGCGCTGTCCCGTTCTCCGAGCGATCGGTTCGCCATTCCGAAACGCCCCGCCGCTCATAGGGTGACGGTAACGGAGTTATGCGACCACGGAGGGTGGCGGGGTGGACGAGAGCGAACGCGAGCAGGCGCTTCTTACCGTCCTGACCACCGAGCACTACGCGTTGCAGACCTCTCGCGCCGGCACCATCGCCGAGGCCACCGGCCGCGCCACCATCTTCCTGTCCGTGCTGTCGGCGGCGCTGATCGGCCTCGGCTTCGTCGCCAGTAACGACAAGCTGGTCCGGCCGTACCTGGCCGCGGTGCTCCCGACGCTTGTCATCATCGGGGTGCTGACGTTTCTGCGGCTGGTGGAGACCACAGTGGAGAATTCCTTGGACCTGCTGCGGATCCAACGCATCCGGGCCTACTACCAACACCAGCTCGCCGGCGAGCACGACTTCTTCGCCGACGCGGTGGTGGCCGGCGACGCCATGAGCACCGCCTGGAACCTGGTCGGCACGCGTCCGGGGTGGTGGGAGTTCCTGCTGACCACTGCCGCGCTCGTGGGCGCGGTCAACGCGGTGCTGACCGGACTCGGCATCGCGCTGGTGGCCGCGACCGTCGGGGTCGGGGTCGGGCTGACGGTTGTGGTCGGTGTGCTGGTCGCTGTGGTGGCGTTCGGTGTGCAGTTCACGTACATCGTCCGGGCGTCGGCCGCGTCGATGCGCTGACGACGCCCGCCGGTGCAGGGCCGATCCAACCGCGACGAGGGCCACGACCCGTCTGCCGGCGGCGTACCGTCGCCTGATGCGGATCACCCGGTTCACGCACGCCTGTGTCCGCGTCGAGCACGACGGCGGGGTGCTGGTCGTCGACCCGGGGACGTGGAGCGAGCCGCGGGCCCTGGTCGGCGCGGACGCCGTCCTGGTCACCCACGAGCACGCCGACCACATTGACGTGTTGCGGCTCGCCGGTCTCGGTGTTCCCGTGTACGCGCCGGAGGGTGCCCGCCTGCCGGATCTCGCCCCACTGCCGGTGACCCGGGTCCGGGCGGCTGAGCGCTTCACGGCGGCCGGCATCGCGGTCAGCGCGCACGGCGGCCGGCACGCCCCGATCCACGAGGGGCAGCCCGACTGCCCGAACCTCGGCTACCTGATCGGCGGCGAGCTCTACCACCCGGGCGACGCCCTGCACGTGCCGGACGCGCCGGTGCGCACCCTGCTCGTCCCGGCCCAGGGGTCCTGGCTGCGCCTCGACGAGGCGATCCGGTTCGCCCGCGCCGTGGGCGCGGCTGCCGCGTACCCGATCCACGACGCGCAGCTCAACGACCGCGGTCTGGCCAGCGTCGAGGGTTGGTTCGCCGAGACGATCCCCGGCTACCGTCACCTGCTGCCCGGCGACACCGCCTGACCCCTGTCGTCGTCCGCCGCCGGGGTGCGGAAACGGGGCGCGGTGGTGGTGAGCACCGCGGCGGCCGTCGAGGCCGACCACCCCTCGGTCAGCTCCGTCACGAGGTCGGCGACCAGCCGGGTCACGGCCGGCCCGCTGCCCGGGTGCAGCGCCTCGGCGACGATCAGCACCGACGAGGTGCCCGCCCGCACGGCCGACCAGCCGCTCTGCCGGTTCGTCCACCGTCGGGCGTGTGCCCGCCCGGCGGAGTCGACGAAGGTCACCTCGCCCGGCTCGGGATGCTCGGTGTCGCCCGCGAAACTCAGGTACGTCTCGTCGCCGTGTGCCGGCCGGACCACCAGGTCGCCGTCGACCCGGTCCAGGTCGAGCGCCGCGACCGGGATGGCGTACGCGGCCGAGATGGCGTTGCAGAGGTCGACCAGCGGGTGCACCCGGGGCAGTTCGCCGTCCAGGCGTAGCCGGCGTAGCAGCGCCTCGGCGGCGCACCGGTACTTGGTGGGCCGCAGCCCCATCGCCGCGTACGCCCGCCGCCACGCCTGGATCTCCGGGAACCCGCTCTCGGCCCCACCGGCCAACCGCCGCCGTGCCTCGGCGAGATGACCGGCAGTGCGTGGTGCCACGTCGGCGTCGGCGGTGATCCCGGCGGCCTGCACCACGCCGGCGACCAGATCGGGGTACGCGTCGCGAAGCAGCGGAGAATGTTCGAACTGCACTGTGGTCCTATCGGTCGGTAAGGGCGAGGGTCACGCCGAGCGCGACGAACGTGCCGGCGGCGGATCGGCGCAGCCAGTCGGTGACCCGGGGTCGGGTCAGCACCCGGTCGCGTACCCGGGCCGCGAAGATGCCGTAGCCGCTGAACACCACGAAGGTGAGCAGCATGAACACCGCGCCGCAGCCGAGCATCGCCCGGGTCGAGCCCGGTGCCGTGGTGTCCACGAACTGCGGCAGGAACGCGACGAAGAACATCGTCGGCTTCGGGTTGAGCAGGTTGACCAGCACCCCGGAGACGATCACCCGGATCGCCGAGCGGGGTGGGGCGTCGGTGGTCACCGCGAAGGCGTCGCGGTCCCGCGCCATGGACCAGGCCAGGTAGAGCAGGTAGCCGACGCCGAGGTAGCGGACGGTCTCGAATGCCACCGCGCTGGTCTGCATCAGTGCGGCCAGCCCGGTCATCGCCGCCAGCAGGTGCGGCAACGTCCCCAGCGTGCAGGCGAGCGCGGCCAGCACACCGGCCCGCGCGCCCCGCGACAGGCCGGCGGAGAGCGTGAAGATCACCCCGGTCCCGGGGGTGACCACCACGATCAGCGTGGTGATCAGGAACGGAATGGTCACGGTTGTCCTCCGGCGGAGTTGGCGGGTCTGGCTCCTGCTCACTCTGCTGCCACAATGGTCCGATGGGCAGAGCCAAAGCGACGGCGTCTGACAGGTCCATATCGGCCGGGTCCGACTTCCTGCACCTGACCATCACCGACGCGACGCCGGGCGGGCGCGCCTCCTGGCTGACCGACCGGCTGCGGCAGGCCATCGCCGAGGGGCGGGTGCCGGTCGGTGACCGGCTGCCCCCGACCCGGGTGCTCGCCGCCGACCTCGGTGTCTCCCGGGGCGTGGTCACTGAGGCGTACCAGCGCCTCACCGAGGAAGGGCACATCGCCGGTCGAGGTCGGGCCGGCACCGTCGTCGTCGCCGCGCCGGCCGCGCCCACACCCACCCCGGCCGCCGCGCCGGCACCGGTCGTGACCTTCCCGCCGGCACCGGGCACCGACATCTTCGAAGCGGTACGCGCGCTGCACGCCACCATCGACCTGGCGCCCGGCGTACCCGATCTGGCTGCCTTTCCCCGCGCGGACTGGCTGCGCGCCGAACGGAGCGTGCTGCGCCGCCTCGCCGCGGCCGACCTCGGCTACGGCGACCCCTGTGGCACGCCCGCGCTGCGGCAGGCCGTCGCCGCCTGGTTGGCCCGCAACCGCGGTATCGGCGTCGACCCCGCCGAGGTGATCATCGTGGCCGGCGTCTCCCAGGCGCTCGGGCTGCTCGCCCAGGCACTCACCGCTGCCGGCGTCGACCGGATCGCCGTCGAGGACCCGGGCTCACTCGGGGTGCGACAGCACCTGAACAACTGGGGGATGGACACCCCGCCGATCACCGTCGACGACGCCGGGCTGCGCGTCGACGAGTTGGTCGCCAGCGGCGTACCGGCCGTGATGCTCACCCCCGCGCACCAGTTCCCGACCGGCGTGGTGCTCGACGGTGACCGCCGCCGCCAACTCGTCGCCTGGGCGCGGGCCGGCGGTCTGATCATCGAGGACGACTACGACGCCGAGCACCGTTACGACCGTCCTCCGGTGCCGGCGCTGCGTGGTCTGCTGCCCGAGCAGGTCTGCTACGCCGGCAGCGTCTCCAAACTGCTCGCCCCCGCCCTGCGGGTCGGCTGGCTGCTCGTGCCAACGTGGCTGCGTGAGGCAGTGGTGGCCGCCAAGCGCAACGCCGACCTGGGCAACGCCGTGCTACCGCAACTGGTGCTGGCGGAGTTGATGACCTCCGGCGCCTTCGAGCGGCACCTACGGCTGCTGCGCCGGCGACACATCCGCCGGCGGGACGCCATGATCACCGCGCTGGCCCGCGCGTTGCCGTCGGCGACGGTGCACGGCGCCGCCGCCGGCCTGCACCTGATGATCACGCTGGACGACACAGTTGTCGACACCGAACTGGCCGCGGCGACGCTGGCGCGCGGGGTGAAGGTGCAACCGCTGTCCTGGCACTGCCAGCGGCCGTACCGGCCCGGCCTCGTGCTCGGCTACGCGGCCCGTACGCCCACCGAGATCGAGGACGGCGTCGCCGCTGTCGCCGCCGCCCTCGACCCGGGTCAGCGCTTGACGTCGTAGACCACCTTGAGGATCCCGTTCGAGTAGGTCTCCGACTCCCGCAGCGTCAGCATGTGCTTGTCGCGGTCGGCCCGGCCGAACAGGCTCTTGCCGGCACCGAGCAGCACGGGGAAGACGAGCAGGTTGTACTGGTCGATCAGCCCTTCATCGGACAGCCGCCGGGCCAGCTCCGCACTCCCGTGGATGAAGATCGCCCCGCCCTCGCCCTGCTTGAGCGCGGCGACGTCCCCGGTCGAGCGCAGGATCGTCGTCGGCCCCCACCCGTCGACGAGCGCGTCGTCGGACAACGTGCTCGACACCACGTACTTGGGCAGGTCCTTGTAGTCGGCGTGGTCCTCCGAACCGGGCCAGACCGACGCGAACGCCTCGTAGCTGCGACGGCCGAACATCAACGCCGTCGTGTCGGCGAGTTCCTCGCCCTTGAGCGACCAGGCCTCCGGGACGAACTCGAGGTCCTTGAACACCCAACCGCCGCTGCGGTGCTCCTCACCCGGCCCGCCGCCGGGCGAGTCCACGACGCCGTCGAGCGACATGAAACCGGTGTAGACCAGATCGCGCATTGTGTATCTCCTCGTGCTCGAAACGGGCTGCCGGGTCCACGCTAGATCGCGGTTACGACGCTGTCTTGGACGGAAACGACAGCCGCTCCGGCTCAGCCCAGGAACAGCTGGACGAGGACCAGCACGGCGAGCAGCGCCGGCCCCCGTGACCCCTGACGCAGCAGGTCGACCGGGATCATCCCGAACGGCGTGTTGACCGTCGCGCCGCCGTAGTCGATCGGCGGGCGGGTGCCGGCCCGGAACGCGGCGGCGACCACCCCCAGCGCCAGCGTCGGCGCCAGCCAGGCCGGCCCCGGGTCGACCGTCGGCACTGTCAGCAACCACCACAGGCCCGCGCCGACAGCCGGCACCACCACGTGGATCCCGCGCAGCAGGTTGTCGCTGCCACCGAGCGCCCGGCGCAGCCCAGGTGAGCGGCTGACCGACCGCAGACCGCCGGTCAGCCGGTTGGCGGCGAGGTACGCGAACACCACCTGCGCGGCCCCGGCCAACCCGGGCAGGGCGAGCGCGGCAGCGTACTGCACCCCGATCAGCGCCGCCCAGATCAGCACGGCGCTCGGGTGGCGGCGCAGCCGACGTACGTCTGCCTGGAGCAGCGCCCACCAGCCGGGGCCGGGCCGGAACCGGCGGCTGCGAACCCGGCCGATCCGGCGCCAGCGGCGGCTCTCCACCAGGCCGGTGAGCAGGCTCGGATCCAGCAGGATCGTGGCCGTGGCGGCGGCGTTGGCGAACTGCGCGCCGGTGGTCAGGGTGGCCCGGTCAACCCGGGGCAACGCGCGTACCGCGAGGATCACGCCCAAGCCCACGAGGGGCACCGCGGCGGCGAACAACGCGACGGTCGGCGTCGTCGCCGGCCGGGGCAGGCCGTCGCCGAGACTACCCACGAGCACCACCAGGGCGGTGATCACTGCCGCCGCCACCATCGGCACCGCCCCGACCACTGTCGGCCAGCGTCGCCCTGACCGGCTGCCCTGGGCGACGACGCTGAGCGCCAACGCGGCAGCGCCCCACCCCGCGCCGGCCGCCGCCGCCCAGCCCAGGGCGGACGGTTCGCTGACCCCACCGAGCGCCGCCACCGCCACTCCGAGCGCCGCGGTGCCGACCGCCGAGCCCAGCAGCAGCAGGACGAAGCGCGGCGCCAGCCAGGCCCGCCGGTCGATGGGCGCGCTTGTCGCCCAGCTCTGCGTCGCCGGGGTGACCAGCAGCGGGCCGAGCGCGCGCAGACCACGCCAGGCCAGCCCCGCGCCGGCCAGCAGCGCGGCGACCGCCAGCCACCACCGCACGCCCGGCTCGGCCCGCCCCACAGTCGGAGAATCCAGCAGGTCGCGGCTGGCGCTGATCGCGAACCAGCCGTACATGCCCACGAACAGGACCATGACGTACGCGTCGCCGAGCACGTCACCGAGGGAATGGTCGTGGTGCCGGCCGCGGGCCTTGCGCAGGTGCGTCCGCACCTGCCGGGCGGTCGGCACCCCGACCGGCGTGTCGGAGATGGTGGCCGGCGCGGCGGTCACTTGCCGATCTCGATGCGCTCGTCGACCACCGCGTCGATCAGCTCCGGGTCGTGCGAGGCCAACAGCACGGCGGTGCCCGCCGCCCGTTCCCGGAGCAGACGGTCGGCGAGCCACTGTCGCCCGCGGACGTCGAGGCGCTGCTCGGGCTCGTCCAGGATCAGCACCCGGCGGGGCCGGACGAAACAGGACGCCAACGCCAGCCGGCGGCGCTGCCCGCTGGACAGCGTCACCGGCAGTTGGTCGCGGGCCGGCTCCAGACCCAGCTCGGCGAGGACCTCCTCGACCGGCTCGGCGTCACCCCCGTGGGCGTACGCGACCAACTCCAGGTGCTCGACCACCGACAGGTCGGGGAAGAAGTCGATGTCGTCAAGGGCGGCCGCCACCAGCGCCCGCACCTGAGGATCGGTCTCGTCTGCGCGGCGGCCCTGCACCAGCACCTCACCCGCGTCCGGCCGGTCGGCGCCGACGACACACCGCAGCAGAGTCGTCTTGCCGCTGCCATTCGGGCCCAGGACCACGGCGATCCGGCCCGCCGGGAGCGTGAAGCTCACCTCGTCGAGCACTACCAGGTTGCCGAAGTTGCGACTGAGTCCCCGTACCGAGAGCGCGTCCACGATCACAGAGTCTCCCAGAGCCACGCCACCGACCAACCCGAGCGACCTACGTCACCCGGCTGTCGGCGTCGTCGTCGAGTCGGGCGTCGGCGGCGGCCAACCCCTGGGCGTCGGCGACCTCCTCGGCCACCGCCGCCGCGTCCGCCCAGTGCTGCCGCGCGTCGGCCCGCTCGCCCAGCGCGGCGCAGGCGTCACCCAGGTAGAGCAGGGTACGCGCCAGCCCGGCGGTCAGCCGGGCCCCCTCGCGCATTCGGCGGCTCTCGGCCAGCAGCTCGTACGCCGTGCGCGCCTGCCCCGGGCTGCTGCTCAGCAGTGTCGCCCCGGCGTTGAGCAGCGCCGTCGCCCGGCTGGTCGGGTCGTTCACCGACTCGTACTCGCGCAGTGCGGCCCGCCACGCCTGGGCGGCGTCCAGGTGCTCGCCGAGCGCCGCGTGCACCAGCACCAGGTTCGTCAGCGCCGCCGCGTACCCCCGGGCGTCGCCCACCGACCGGAACGTGTTCGCCGCCCGCACCAGGTGGTGGTGCGCGGTGTCCGGTTCGCCCCGGGCCAGTTGGGCCGCGCCCAGGCCCAGCTCGGTGAGGGCGTGCCCGGCCCGGTCGGCGCCGGAGCGGTGTCGGCGCGACATCTCCAGGTGCTCCACAGCGTCGTCGAGCTGCCCCAGGTCGAGCAGGGCCAGGCCGAGGTTCATCCGCGCCTGGGCGTTGCCCCGCCGCCCCCGTTCGTTGACCGCGAGGGTGAGCGCTGCCGCCGCCCCCTGCGGGTCGTGCCGACGTCGGCGCAGCACCCCCAGCTCGTTGTGCGCCCACCCGGCGATCTCCGGACGGTCGTCGGCGGTCGGGGTGGCCAGCACGGTGCGGCAGACCTCCTCCCACTCGTCGAGCCGCTCGGCGTACGCCAGCCACCCACACAGCGCCACTGCCAACCGGAACCACCACCGACGGACCCGGCGGGGCAGTGTCTCCTTCGCGCCGGCCGGCACCCGCACCACCGCCAGCAGCAGCTCCTGGTGCAGGTCGAACCAGCCGTACGGGTCGTCGTCCAGCGGCAGCGACCACTCCCGGTCCCCCGGGGAGCCGAGCACCGCCAGGTTGGCCGCGTGCCGTTCGGCCCGGCGGGCCAGGTGCCGGGTCAGCCGGGCCTGCGCGGCGACCCGGGCCCGGACCGGATCCGCGTCCCGCAGGTGCAGTCGGGCGCTGCCGGCCAGCAGGGGGCGGATCTCGTACCGGTCGCCGGGCGCGCCGACCACGAACGCCGCCGCGGCCAACCGGTCGAGCAACGCGGTCACCAGCTCGGGGTGCCGCCCGGCCAGCGCGGCGATGGTGGGCCGGTCCACCGGTGCGGGGACCAGCGACATCAGCCGGTACAACCGGCGGGCCTGGCGGGGCAACACCCGGTACGCGATGTCCCGTTCGGTGACCAGGTGGGCCACCGGTGAGACGGCGAGCCGCTGGTGCGGTGGTGTCTGCACCGCACGCCGCAGCGCGTCCAGCACGTCGGAGTGCCGCCAGCCGTGCTGAGCGGTGCGGTAGCCGAGCGCGCGGACGGTCCGCGGTTGCCGCCCGCACAGGTCGACGATCTCGCGTACCGCCGGATCGGTGCGCGGGTCGGCACGACGGACCCTGGCGGCGGGCGCGGCCCCGCCCGCCGTCGCGAACAGCTCCACCGCCTCGGACGTGCCCGGTTCGGCGATCCAGTGCGCGACCACACCCTCCAGGCCGGCCAGCGCCGGACCACCGGCGAGCAGCAGGCGGCAGGTGCGCGCGGTGGGTGGCAACAGTGGCCGGACCTGGTCGGGGCGGTCGACGTTGTCCAGCACCAGCACGATCTTGCGACCGTCGAGCTGACCGCGCAGCGCGTCGGCGGCCGCGGCGAGCGCGTCCGGCCGGCCGGAGGTCGGCGGGGTGGTGCCCAGGATCCGGGCCAGCGCGGTGAGCACGTCCCGGGCCGAGCGGGGTCGGCCGCGCCGCCGCAGGTCCAGGTAGTACTGCCCGTCGGGGAATTCCTCCCGGGACTCGTTGGCGGCCTGCACCGCGCACGCGGAGGTGCCCACCGCGCGTCGGCCCAGAACCGCCACCGCGTGCTCCCGGCTGAGCAGACCGACCAGCGCCTCGACGTGCTCCTCACGACCGGTGAACTCGGCCGTGTAGGGCAGATTGGGCGCCCCGGCGGCCGGGGTGGTGAGCACCTCCGTCGGCTCGGGGTCGACCTCCTGGTGCGCCCGGCGGCGGCCCATCACGAAGCCGGCGACGCCGACGACGCCACCGACGACGGCCAGCACGATGGTCGCCGGCCCGAGCAGGTTGGTCGCCAGCTCGGAGAGGAGATTGCCGGCCAGGTTGCCGCCCACGTTGACGATGGCGGCGCTGAGCAGCCCGCCGATCCCGACCAGCGCCGGCCAGCGCGGGTTGCGGCGCCCGCCGCCCGGCCCGGTCACCGCACGCCCCCGGAGACGAGCCCGGCGACCAGGTGTCGCCGCGACAGGACCACGAGCACCACCGGCAGCACCGAGGCGAGCACCGAACTGGCGGCCAGCGCCCCACTGTTGCTCACGAAGCTGCGGGTCTGCTCGGCCAGGAACGGCCCGAGCGGCGCCGAACCCGGCCCACCGAACAACCGCCCCACCACCAGGTCGTTCCAGACCTGGACGAACTCCAGCACGGAGACCGCCACCACCGCCGAGAGGTTGTGCCGGGCCAACCGGCGCAGTGTGTGCCACCACCGACGCCCGCCCAACCGGGCGTCGCGGACCTGCTCCACGGGCAGGTCGGCGAACGCGTTGCGCAGCACCAGCACCGCGAACGGCACGCCCAGCGCGATGTGCACCAGGGCCAGGCCCTGCGTCGTGCCGGAGGAGAGCACCAGGCCCAGCACCTCGTTGACCGGTCCGGCGATGACCTGGATCGGCACGACGCTGGCCGCCAGCAGCAGCAGCCCGGTGGCCTGCGCGGCGGGCCCGGTCAACCAGGCCAACGGGTACGCGGCCAGCAGCGCGACCACCAGCACCGTGGCGGTCACTGCGGTGGCCAGCAGCAGGGTGAAGCCCAGCGTGCGCCACAGCTCGGTGCCGGTGACCAGGTCGCGGTAGGACTCGCCATTCGGCGGCGCCGACCACCAGCCACGCGCTGCGGCGTCCACCCGGCCGTGCGCCGACGTGGCGACAAGCACCGCCAGCGGCACCAGCCAGGCGATCGCGGCACCCGCCGCGAGCAGCCGGAACACCCGTCGGGGTGGGGCGACCGGGGCGGGCTCCGGTGCCGCCTCGACGCGCGGCGGGGGCCAGGCCTGCCGGACGAAGAGCGCCGCCACCATGATCCCGCCGATCACCGCCACCAGCCACACCACCCCGAGCGCGGCGCCGTCGCCGGTGGTGGTGCCCCCGGACGTCTGCCAGATCCGCAGCGCCAGCACCGAGGCCTCGTCGCGGACCGAGCCGGGGGTCATCACCAGGATCAGGTCGAACGTGCGGCTGGTACCGACCGCCACCAACGCGAAGACCACGGCGGTCGTCCGCAGCAGCAGTGGCCGCCACTGCGCGTCCCACAGCACGTGGCGACGCGTACCGCCGTAGGCGCGGACCGCGTCGGCGAGGCTCGGCGGCACCGCGTCCAGCGCGGACCGGAAGACCAAAACCGCCAACCCCACCCAGGCCCAGACGAACGCCGACATCAACGCGACGGTGACCATCCCCGGCCCGAGAAACTGCGGCGCGTCCTCGACCGAGCGGCCGGCCAGTCGGGTCGCGACCAGGGTGGCCAGCCCTCGGCTCGGGTCCGGGTCGTACATCAGCCGGAAGGTGACCCCCGTGACGACGAGCGGCAACGCCACCGGCACCAGGAGGATCAACCGGACCAGGCCACCCTCCTGGGAGCGGCGGGACGCGGCGGCGAGCAGATAGCCCAGCGCCGTCACCACCGCCGGCACCAGCAGGGCCCAGAGGACCGTCCGGCCGACCACCGCGCCGGTGCCGGGAGCGGCGAGCGCGGTCCGGAAGTGCTCCGCGCCGACCCAGCGACCGTCGGTGGTGACGCTGGCGTGCATGGTCCGCAGCACCGGCCACAACACCAGCCCGCCGAGCAGCACCGCGGCCGGCAGCAGCAGCGCCGACGTGGCACCCGCCGCCGGATAGGCCCGACCCCGCCGCGCTGGACCGACGTCGTCGAGGACGGCCAGCTCGCCGAGGACCCGCACCTGGCTCATCGGCCGCCCCCCGCGCTGCGGGCCGCCGCGGCGAGCAGGCCGGTGGCCCGGCGGATCGCCTCGCTGGCGCGGACGCCGTCGGTGACGTCGGCGAAGAAGCCCTGCATGATCCGCCAGATGCCGACCCCGTCCGAGCCGGTGAACGCACCGCGCAGTTGGTCGGAAAGGTCGAAACGCAGGGTGCCGGGGGCCCGCATCTCCGTGGCGAGTTGCTGGCCGACGCCGTCGGTGTAACTGGTGATCGAGACATTGGTGTTGGGCGACAGGTAACCGCCTTCGCGTAGCCACGGCTGGAACGAGTCGGCCCTGGCGAGCCATTCGACCAGCTCGACCCCGCCCCGGCCGTCGGCGAACGCCACTGCCGCGTCCCCGCCGACGATCAGCGGACCGCCGCCCGGCTGGGTGCCCGGGAACCGGAACGTGACAGGTGCCTCCGGGCCGCGCCGGAACGGGCGGACGACGTCGGCGGTGAAGTCCGCCCCGAGAAGCATCACCGCCCGCCGGGTGTGCACCACCTGGATCACCGACTCCTCGTACTGGGTGAGCAGGGCGCGACGGCCGCCGCCGACGAACGCGCCGTCGATGCTCCACAGCCCGGCGAGGCGGTCCAGGGTGTCGCGTACCGGCTTGTCCTGCCAGTCGGCGCCCTGTTGGGCGAGGGCGTAGTAGCTCCCGGGCGCCACGTCGGCCAGGACGTTCTCGAACCAGTCGGTGAGCACCCAGCCGTCCGCGGCGCCGATGGCCAGGGGCACCGGGCCGCCGTCGCGTCGGGCGCGCGCGGCGAGCTGCCTGGTCCGGTGGACCAGCTCGTCCCAGGTGGTCGGCGGCGCGGGCAGCATGGAGGGCAGGTGCCAGACCAGCGACTTGTGCGCCGCCTTGACCCAGACGCCGTAGCGTTCGCTCTCGGTCATCAGCAGATCGCTCAGCTCGACCCGCACGGCGTAGTCGGTGGACGGGCGCACCGGGCTCAGCCAGCCGCGCTGGGCGTACTCGGTGACCAGGCCGGGGCGCGGCAGGATCGCCACGTCCGGGCTGGTGCCGGCCAGGTGTCGGGCGCGCAGGAACGCGTCGATGTCGTTGCCGGCGCTGATCACCTGCACCGGGGCGGGGTAGCCGGCGACGACCTCGCGGAACCGGTCCAGCTCGCTGCTGCTCCAGACCACCGCTACCTGCACCGACCGGGTTCCGCCGGAGCAGCCGGCGGCCAGGGCGGTGGCGCCCGCGGCGGCGGCGCGCAGCAGCGTACGGCGACTCACCCGGGCGGCCTGCCTCATCGGGCCGCCTCGCTCGGCTCGGTGACCAGGTCGTGCCGCACCGGTATCTCGGCCAGGGTGGCCGGGTCGGCCGTGCAGACCAGCACCGCCACCCCGGGGGCGTCCGGCGGCGAGAGGCGAGGCATCAGGTCACCGAGGCGGCTGTCGCCCGCCGAACCGGCCGGCAGGTCGATCACCAGCACCTCGGGCAGGCAGGCCGCCGCTCGGGCGAGCGCCACCCGGAACCGCTGGGCGTCGGAGATCTGGTGCGGCAGCAGGGCGAGGGAGAGCGCCAACTCGAGCCGGTCGACAACGGTGGCCGTCCAGTCGTTCGCCACCTCGTGCACCCGTTCGCGTTTGCGCTGGCCGTACTCGATGTTGCGCCGCACGGTGAGCTGCGGCAGCAGCGCGCCACCGGCGGGCACGTAGCCGATCTGCCGGCGGGGCGGCGGCAGGCCGGTGACGTCCCGCTCGCCGACGAGGACGCGACCGGTCACCGGCGCAGCGAGCCCGGCCAGCACCCGGGCGACAGCCGTGCCGAACCGGGGCGGCGCCACCAGGGCGGCGAGCGTGCCGGCGGGAACGTCGAGGGTCACCGGCCCGGTGCCGGGGACGGCGACCAGTGCGCGCAGTCGTAGCGTGACCCTCACCTCCGGTGACAATCGATGACCGTCCCAGGGTGGCACACCGTGACGACAATCGACGCCCCCGCCCCTTCCACTGTGGAGACGGTCGGGGCTGTTCAGGCGGGGGAGTAGAGCGCGGCGAGCCCGGCGGCCGTGGCGGCCAGCCGTTCGCGCAGCGCCACCGGGGTCAGCACCTCGACGTCGGCGCCGAGGCGCAGCAGGTCACCGTGGGCGTGGGTGAGCGACTCGATCGGCAGCACCGCGGTCACCCAGCCCCGCGCGTCCGGTGGCCCGGCGCTGCCGTCCATCGCTGTCACCACCGGATCGCTGCCGACCTCGCGCAGCCGTTCCCGCCCGGCGGGGGAGAGCCGGACGTGGGCCTCGTCGCGGTGCAGTCGGGCCCGGAACTGCACCACGTGCGCCCGCCACCAGGACGGCAGGTCGAAGTCGGCGGGTCGGTCGAACTCCTGCGCCAGTGGGGTCAACGCGAGGATCTGGTTGACCCGGTAGGTCGCCGGCGCGCCCCGGCCGGGCTGGTCGGCCACCACATACCAACGGCCGCCCTTGAGCACCAGGCCGTACGGCTCCAGGACCCGGGTCACCTCGCCGTTCCAGCCGCGGTAGCGCACCTCGACGCGGTGCTGCCGCCAGACGGCCTCGGCCGTGCGGGCCAGCTCGGGGGAGGCGTCGCCGTCGGCGTACCACCCGGGAGTGTCCAGGTGGAAGCGTTGTTGCAGTCGGGTCGCCCGGTCGCGCAGCGGCGCGGGGAGCGCGGCGTGCAGCTTGAGTTGCAGCGCCGCCACCACGTCGCCGTAGCCCAACTCGTCGGCGGGGCCGGGCAGCCCGGCGAGGAACAGCCGGTCGGCCTCCTCGGCGGTCAGCCCGGTCAGTCCGGTCCGCCAGCCGTCGACCAGTTGGTAGCCGCCAGCGTGCCCGGCTTCGCCGTAGAGCGGGATGCCGGCGGCGTGCAGCGACTCGACGTCCCGGTAGATGGTGCGGGGGGAGACGGCCAACCGCTCGGCGAGCTGCGCGGCGGTCAACCGCCCGTGCGACTGGAGCAGCATCAGGACGGAGAGAAGTCGACTGGCTCGCACTTCACTGACACTAGTTGTCAGGGGACCGGTCGTACCGTCCCGGCATGGCTTTTCGCGACAAGGAACTGAGAACGCCGGGACCGATCATGGTGGACGGTCGGCAGCTCAAGCGCTACCACGTCGACCAGCCGGATCGACCCATCGAACCGGAGGTGGAAAAGGCAGCGTACGACCTGCTGCCCGCGCTGCTGGCCGACATCGTCGACGACGGCACCCCGGCCGCCGGGTGGGTGGTGCTGCACCGGGGCGTGGACACCGGCGCCTATCTGCTGGCGTACACCTGGGTGTGGGACAACGCGGTGGAGATCCGTGTCGCCGCGGCCGGGCAGCCGGCGCTGGACTGTCCCGACGACGACCCGGCACACTTCGTCCACCTGCGCCGCCCGGCGATGGGCTGCGTCTGGGAGTTGGCGGTTCTGGAACACGAGCGGGCCGCCTGGGTCCGGCACATGCTGCTGCCGGAGAGTCCGAATCTGATCAATTATCTGCGTGACACGCGAGCGGAAGGGCCGGTGGGCCGCTGATGGGCGACTTCGACTTCTTTGTGGGCACCTGGAACGTTGTCAACCGGCGGCTGCGCAAGCGGCTGGTCGGCTCCGACGAGTGGGAGGAGTTCCCGGGGGTGTCGGTGGCGCACGGGTTCTTCGCCGGTGGCGGTCACTTCGACGAGATCACATTCCCGACCAAGGGCTCCGCTGGGGCTACCGTCCGGATCTTCGACCCGGCTCGCGAGCAGTGGTCGATCTACTGGATGAGCAGCGTGGACGGGGTGCTGGGACTGCCGCCGATGGTGGGCCGCTTCGTCGACGGGGTGGGCCGCTTCTACGCCGACGACCAGCACGAGGGGCGGCCGGTCCGGTGCCGGTTCATCTGGTCCGACATCAGCGCCACCACCGCCCGCTGGGAGCAGGCGTTCTCAGTCGACGGCGAGCAGACCTGGGAGACCAACTGGATCATGACCTTCACCCGGGCGTCCTAGGGCTCTCGCGACAACTTTCCGCCGTTCGGGTGCGGTGTTATCGTCCGATCACCGCCCCGGATGGAGGAACGCGATGGCCTCCGACCACCTCGACGTGCTGATCATCGGCGCCGGCCTGTCCGGCATCGGCGCCGCCTGCCACCTTCGCCGCGACTGCCCCGACAAGACGTACGCGGTGCTGGAGGCGCGCGACGCCATCGGCGGCACCTGGGACCTGTTCCGCTACCCGGGCATCCGCTCCGACTCGGACATGTTCACCCTCGGCTACTCGTTCAAGCCCTGGACCGCGGCGAAGGCCATCGCCGACGGCACGACCATCAGGGAGTACGTGCGGGAGACCGCCCGGCAGTACGACGTGCCGCGGCACATCCGCTTCCGCCACCGGGTGCTGCGTGCCGAGTGGGACAGCGACACCGCTCACTGGACGGTGCACGCCCAGCGCACCGACACCGCCGAAACAGTGGTGCTGACCTGCTCGTTCCTCTTCGCCTGCACCGGCTACTACCGCTACGACGAGGGTTACACCCCGCCCCTGCCCGGTGTCGACGCGTACGCCGGACGGTTGGTGCACCCACAGCGCTGGCCCGACGACCTCGACCACAGCGACAAGCGGGTGGTGGTGATCGGCAGCGGCGCCACGGCGGTGACACTGGTGCCGGCGATGGCGCAGCGGGCCGCGCACGTGACAATGCTCCAGCGCTCACCGACGTACATTCTGGCGCGGCCCGCCCGCGACCGCCTGGCCGACGCGTTGCGGCGTTGGCTGCCGGCGAAGGCCGCGTATCCGGTGGTGCGCTGGAAGAACGTGCTGCTGTCCACCGTCACCTTCCAGCTCAGCCGGCGTGCGCCCGGCCTGGTGAAGCGGGTGCTGCGCCGGGCCGCGCGGGGCATGCTCCCGGTGGGGTACGACGTCGACAGGCACTTCTCGCCCCGCTACGACCCCTGGGACCAGCGGCTCTGCGTGGCACCCGACGGTGACCTGTTCGCGGCGGTGCGTGCGGGCAGCGCGTCGGTGGTCACCGACACCATCGACACCTTCACGGCGAACGGTGTCCGACTGGCCTCCGGCGTGGAGGTGCCCGCCGACATCGTGGTCACCGCGACCGGGCTCAACCTGCTCGCCCTCGGTGGCCTGACGCTGCGGGTCGACGGCGTGGACGTCGACCTGCCGAACACCGTGGCCTACAAGGGCATGATGCTCTCCGGTGTGCCGAACTTCGCGCTGACCCTCGGCTACACCAACGCGTCGTGGACGCTCAAGGCCGACCTGGTCGCCGGCTACGTCTGCCGACTGCTGCGGCACCTGGACCGCACCGGTCAGCACGTCGTCACCCCGCTCCCGCCGCCCGACGCCGAGCGGGTGCCACTGATCGATCTGCGCTCCGGCTACGTGCTGCGCGCCGTCGACACGCTGCCCAAGCAGGGTGCGACAGCGCCGTGGCGGCTGCACCAGAACTACGCCCGCGACGTGTTGCTGATGCGGCACGGCCGGCTCACCGACGAGGGTGTGCGGTTCTCGCGGGCCGGCGGGGTGTTCGTGCGCGACCGCACCCCGCGTCCCGTCGCGTCCGAGCATCGGTAACCGCCAGCAGAGGAGCAGGATCGTGCAGAGGTTCGACTTCGCCGGCGCGACAGCGGTGGTCACCGGGGCGGCCAGTGGCATCGGCGCCGCGCTGGCCCACGCCTTGGCCCGCCGAGGCACCGATCTGGTCCTGCTGGACCGCGACGCCGAGCGGCTGGACGCGGTCACCACCGCGATCCGCGCCGACCACCCGGATCGTCAGCTCGCCACGTACCTGGTGGACCTCGCCGACCAGACCGCCACCGCCCAGGTGGCCGCGGAGATCGGCCAGCGGCACCCCCGGGTACGCCTGCTGATCAACAACGCCGGCGTGGGCCTCGGCGGCCGGTTCGACCAGGTGACGTTCGACGAGTTCAGCTGGGTGATCGACGTCAACTTCCGGGCAGTGGCGCAGCTGACCCACGCGCTGCTGCCCACCCTCCGGGCCGAGCCGGGCGCGCACCTGGTCAACATCTCCAGCCTGTTCGGGCTGATCGCGCCGGCCGGGCAGACCGCGTACGCGGCGAGCAAGTTCGCCGTGCGCGGCTTCACCGAGGCGCTGCGCCACGAACTGGTCGACGACGGGATCGGGGTGACCTCGGTGCACCCTGGCGGCATCCGCACCCGGATCACCGAGAACGCCCGGATCGGCAGCGGCGTCTCCCACGACGAGTACGCGGCCGGTCGGGCGCAGTTCGAGAAGTTGCTGACCATCGCGCCGGAGCGGGCCGCCGAGGTGATCCTGCGCGGCGTCGAGCGACGTCGGGGCCGGGTGTTGATCGGCTGGTCGGCGAAGCTGCCCGACCTGCTGGCCCGGGCCTTGCCGGCCTCGTACAACCGGCTCCTGGTCACCGGCCTGAACCGGGGCGTGGTCCGCCCGGCGCCCGCCCCCGCCGTCCCCGCGCAACGCCCCGCCGACACTCTCGCCGACCCGGCCCGCGAGGTGGCGTGACAGCGGTTCACGCCGGGCCGGCCGCCGTTGCGCTCGGGCCCAGGTCGCGGTGGCGCAACAGGATGGTCAACGCCACGAGGGCGACCAGCAGCGCCGCCATCGCGTACACCGGGGCCGGGCCGAGTGGCGCGAGCAGTGCCAACAGCGCGACGACCGGGAAGGCGACGACCACCACGCCGTGCTGGTGCCGGCGTACGTGCAGCACCCAGACGGTGAGCAGGAAGACGGCGATCGGGACGGCCACCGCGTACCCGGCGGTCCGGCCCGAGATGTGCGCGAGCTGCCGTTCGTGGTCCACCGACACGTTCAGGCCCGCGCCGACCGCGGCGACCGCCGCGAAGATCAGGTAGTGGCCATAGCCCCAGACCAGGGAGTACGGCAGCCGGGCGGGCGCCTCGATCGGCCGGTCGAAGTAGAGCCACCACAGGGCGAAGACGATCACGGTGGCCGCCGCCGCCAGCGACCAGAGACGACGGTCGCCGGCGTCCACGCCGGTCTGGATGGCCACCGACGTGGCCAGCACCACGTCACCGAGCACGATCAGGGTGAACAGCCCGTACCGTTCGGTGATGTGTCGCGGATGCCAGGGGGTCATCCCCGGGCGCTCGGCCACCGCCGGCACCAGCAGGTCGGCCACGATCAGCAGCAGCAACGCCGCGGTCTCCCACCCCGGCGGCAGGGCCAGCCGGAGCAGCCAGCCGAGCTGGACGACGGTGACGCCGATCGCGTACCGCTGGGCCGCCGGGCGGTGCGCCGGGTCCCCGGCGGCGGCCCGGCACCACTGCACCACGAGCGCGATCCGCATCACCACGTAGCCGTACGTGATGACGCCGAAATCGCCGTCGGTGAACGCGCGGGGCACGCCGGCGGCGATGATCAACGCACCGGCGATCTGCACCAGCGTCGCGATCCGGTAGAGGTCGTCTTCAGTGTCGTAGGCCGAGGCGAACCAGGTGAAGTTCATCCACGACCACCAGATCGCGAAGAAGACCAACAGGTACCTGGTCAGCGCGTGGCCGAGCTGATCCTCGGAGACGGCGTGGTGCAGGTTGGCGGCCGCCTGGGACACCGCCACCACGAAACACAGGTCGAAGAAGAGTTCCAGCGGCGTGGCCGCGCGGTGCGGCTCGTCGCGACGACGTGGCCGCATCGGCCGGTAGAACGGCCGCACGGACCGAGGCTGGGTCACCGAAGCTCCTCAGGCCACCCGCCGGGTCAGCCGCGCCGACGGCCGTGGGTCAGCCCCTCCAGCACCAGGGTCAGCCCCGCACCGACCAGCCAGACGTCCTTGGCCAGCCCCGAGCCCTGCTGGGTCGGACGGATGCTGCCGGGCTCGCGCATCCCCGGCGTCTTCAGGTACAACTGCACCAGGCCCGCGCCGAACGCGGTCAGGCCGAGCCCGACCAGGGGCGCCGGGACGAACGGCGCGATCAGCGCGGCCCCCAGGGCGATCTCCGAGTACGACAGCAGCTTGGCGAAACGCGCCGGTTCCAGCTGACCGAGCTGGGGCATGGCGGCGACCGCCATCCCGTGCAGGCCCTCCGCGGCGGTCCCCTCCAGGGTGCGCTTGCCCAGACCCGAGTTGAGGAAGTACGCGCCGATACTGACCCGCAGTGGCAGGTGCGCGGATTTCATTGTTACTCCCGTCGGCCGTTGTCGAATGCGGCCCGCGTACCCCGGACCGCCCGCGATAACCCGCCGGGCCGGCTGGGCTGGCCGTGGTGGTCGCGGTAGGTTCGCCGGGGGCCCACCGCCGAGCCCGTGGCACATCCGCCCACCCGGCGCCCGGCCCTGCCGCAGACCACCAGCAGGAGGCGAAGTGAGCCAGGAAGTCCGGGGAGTCATCTCCCGCAGCAAGGGCGCACCGGTCGAGGTCACGACCATCGTGGTGCCCGATCCCGGGCCCGGTGAGGCGATCGTCCGGATTCAGTCGTGCGGTGTCTGCCACACCGATCTGCACTATCGCGAGGGTGGCATCAACGACGACTACCCGTTCCTGCTCGGTCACGAGGCGGCGGGCATCGTGGAGCAGGTCGGCGAGGGCGTCACCGACGTCGCCCCGGGCGATTTCGTGGTGCTCAACTGGCGGGCGGTCTGCGGGGTCTGCCGGGCCTGCCGCCGGGGCCGGCCCTGGTACTGCTTCAACACCCACAACGCCACCCAGCGGATGACCCTCACCGACGGCACCGAACTCGCTCCGGCGCTGGGCATCGGGGCGTTCGCCGAGAAGACCCTTGTGCACGCCGGGCAGTGCACGAAGGTCGACCCGGCGGCCCGACCCGCCGCCGTGGGTCTGCTGGGCTGCGGGGTGATGGCCGGGCTGGGTGCGGCGATGAACACCGGAAACGTCACGCGGGGCGACTCGGTCGCGGTGATCGGCTGCGGCGGCGTCGGGGACGCGGCGGTCGCCGGTGCGCTCCTCGCCGGCGCCACCACGATCGTCGCTGTGGACACCGACAGCCGCAAGCTCGACTGGGCCCGCAAGTTCGGCGCCACCCACACGGTGAACGCGTCCGAGACCGACCCGGTCGAGGCGATCCGCGCCGCCACCGGCGGCTTCGGCGCCGACGTGGTGATCGACGCGGTGGGCCGACCGGAGACGTGGAAGCAGGCGTTCTACGCTCGCGACCTGGCCGGCACCGTGGTGCTGGTCGGCGTACCGACCCCGCAGATGCAGGTCGAGTTGCCGCTGCTGGACGTCTTCGGTCGTGGCGGCGCTCTCAAGTCCAGTTGGTACGGCGACTGCCTGCCCAGCCGGGACTTCCCGATGCTCACCGAGCTGTACCTGCAGGGCCGGCTCGACCTGGACGCGTTCGTCACCGAGGAGATCGCGCTCGACCAGGTCGAGAACGCCTTCGACCGGATGCACAACGGCGACGTGCTCCGCTCGGTGGTGGTGTTCCCGTGACCGCCCGCGTCGACCACGCGGTCACCTCGGGCACGTTCTCCCTGGACGGGCAGACCTTCGACGTGGACAACAACGTCTGGGTGATCGGTGACGACAGTGAGTGCGTCGTCCTGGACGCGCCGCACGACGTGGCGGCGATCCTCGCGCTGGTGGGTGACCGTCAGGTCCGGGCGATCCTGGCCACCCACGCCCACGACGATCACGTCCGGGTGGCGCCCGAGCTGGCCGAGGCCACCGGCGCGCCGGTGCTGCTGCACGCCGCCGACCGGGTCCTCTGGGACATGGTCCACCCGCACCTGCCGCCGCACGGTGAGCTGCACGACGGGCAGAGCATCGAGGTGGGCGGCACCACGCTGCGGGTGCTGCACACCCCCGGGCACAGCCCCGGGGCGTGCAGCTTCCACGCGCCGGAGCTGGGCGCGGTGTTCACCGGCGACACGCTCTTCGCCGGTGGCCCGGGCGCGACCGGCCGCTCGTACAGCGACTTCGACACCATCGTCCGGTCGATCCGCACCCGCCTGCTGAGCCTTCCCGCGGAGACGGTCGTGCACACCGGCCACGGCGACGACACGACGATCGGCGCGGAGGCCCCGCACCTGCAGGAGTGGCTGGACCGCGGCTACTGAGCCCGGCACACCGCACCGCTGTCGCGCGGTCGACGGCTCAGCGTTCGTCGGCCGCGCCCAGCACCGGTTTGACGTCCAGGATCGGGGTGCCGTCGAGGGCCTCCAGGTCGGCCACCTCGACGCGCAGCCCATCCACCGCCAGGATCCGCACCCGGTGCAGCCCGATCGGGTTGGGCCGGTGCGGTGAGCGGGTGCTGAACACCCCGGTCTCCGGACGGTTCTCGTCGCCGCGTGGGTGCACAGCGAGCACGTCGCGCCGGGCACGGTCCAACCAGGTCAGTACCAGTATTTCCGTGCCGACGCGCAGGTCACGCACGGCCCGCTCGGCCTGCGGGTCGAAGACCAGCCACGCCGTCGGCGCGCCCTCGTCGCCCTGCCGTGGCGCGCTCGACGCGTCGGTCAGCGGCGAGGCGACCCGGCCGACCGGGTGCAGCAGGTACGTGTCATCGCTCGCCGCCTCGACCACAGCCGCTCCCCTCTGGACGGTCCCACCATAACCCTGCCGCGGCGCTAGGATCTTGAACATGGCCGCCGACTCGCCCGCCCCCGTTGTCCGCCAGTTGCGGCTCGTGGTGGAGGCCGCCGACCACGACGCTGCCGTCGCGTTCTTCCGCGACGCGCTCGGCCTGCCCGAGGAGGCGGCGTTCAGTGGCGACGGCGATGCCCGGGTGGTGATCCTGGACGCCGGCCGCGCCACGCTGGAGATCGCCAACCCGGCGCAGAAACGCATGATCGACGAGGTCGAGGTGGGTCGGCAGGTCGCGCCCAGAATCCGGGTGGCCTTCGAGGTGGACGACGCCGAGGCGACCACCGCCCGGTTGGTCGCCGCCGGGGCCAGCGAGGTCGCCCCGCCCACCCGCACACCGTGGCAGTCGCTCAACTCCCGCCTGGACGCCCCCGCCGGCCTGCACATCACCGTCTTCCAGGAACTCCTTACCCCCGACGAGGGTGTCGGGACGCGGGCCGCGAAGTCCGGACGCGACGGCGACGACTGAGTCGGGCAAGCCTCCGGACGGTCCTCTCATCACGGCGCAGACGAGCCGCAGTGGCGGACGCCCACGGGCGATTGCTGGCCGTGGCCGCGCGTCGCACCGCCTCCGCCCCGATCATCCGGGAACGGCCACTGACGGTAGCGGCAAACCGCTCGGTCCCTACCCCCACCCACCCTGCGCGTTCCCTTTGCTCTGCTTACCTATACGCACCATGTCCCCTGAGCTGCGGATGGGCGCTTTCGGCCAGCCACGGAGGTCCCTCCCCATCGTCACGGAATGTCACTGGCGCGTATAGGTAAGCAGAGCAAAGGCTGTTGTTCGGAGACTGCCCCCCGACTCCGAAAGCACCCTCCGTCACAGCCCTCGCCGTTCGGTGCGCCAAGAGCCGTCGTGTCCGGGGTCGTCCCGTGACCGGGGCCGCACCGGCCCGAGCCTCGGACGTTTCCGGAATGCCCGACACCTGAACCCGGTTGTGTCCCCCGTACCGCCGGAGCCCAAACGCTTTTCCGCGGTCATCTCCCGAGGAGTGTTCACCCCGGAGCGCTCCGCACGATCGAAAGGGCAACCATCGTGAAGGTCTACTTCACTCGATGGCTCCCCGCCATCGCTAAGGACTCGTACCGCAAGACCGCGCTGAGCGTGGCGGGTGTGGCCGCCCTCGGCGGTCTGGCCCTCGCGCCGACCGCAGCCGCCGCCCCGGTCACCTCCGGACCGCACCAGGGCGCCGTCGCCGCCATCGACCTCGCCACCGGCAAGGCCGCCACCTCGGTACGCCAGGATGAGCAGCCCGTCGAGTCGGGCCTGACCACCGGTTCCGCCACCGGCAAGCCGCCGGCCGGCAAGCCGAGCCGAGCCCAGCTGATCCCGCACGGCATCGAGGGCGCGCAGTCGCGCGTACCGCTCGACGACACGCAGTTGGCCAACGCCCGCGCCATCGTCGACGCCGCCAAGAAGACCGGCGTCGGTGACCGGGGCGCGGTGATCGGCATCGCCACCTCGCTGCAGGAGTCGAAGCTGTACAACCTCGGCCACCTCGGCGCGTACAACGACCACGACTCGCAGGGCCTGTTCCAGCAGCGTCCGTCGTCCGGTTGGGGCACGCCCGACCAGATCACCGACCCGGAGTACGCCGCCACGGCGTTCTTCACCGCGCTCAAGAACGTCGGCGGCTGGCAGGACCTGCCGCTGACCGCCGCCGCGCAGACCGTCCAGGTCTCCGCCTTCCCGTACGCGTACGCGCAGTGGGAGGAGCAGGCTGCGGACATCGTCCAGCAGATGTGGTGACACCCGCACACGAGGCCGGCCGGTTCCCTTCGACGGGAGCCGGCCGGTTCTTCGTGTTCGCGTACCTCAGCAGGCCGGGTAGAGGCGGCGGGTGCCGACCCCGGCCGCGTACGCGTCCCGGTCGCTGAACCGGCAGCCGTAGTCGGGTCGGGACACCACCGCCGGGTCGGTCACGGTGTCGCCGGCCGGGCGCTTGCCGGTGCGTACCCAGGACACCAGGTCGTCCCACGCGGCGCCGGCCTCCGCCGGGCTGAACTCGCAGTGCTGCGTGGCCCGGATCGCCCGCTGAACCAGCAGCCTGCTGCGACCGTTGCGCGCCACGTCACTGGCGTACGCCTGCTCCATGCTGAACGGCACGAACAGATCGCCGAGACCGTGCAGGCTGAGCACCGGCGCGGTCGGGCGGCCGGCGATGCGCGGCACCTCGGTCAGCGTCGGCAGGAGCCGCTGCCGCAGGTTCTCCGGGGCGACCCGCTGCACTGTCGCGTTGACGTTCACCGGGCTGTTCGGTGTGTAGCGGGTGAGCAGGTTGGTGGACAACTGGCCGGGCCGCTGGGCGGGGGAGTTGCCGCTCCCGGTGGGCACGCTGATCGAGAAGAGGAAGTCCTTCCACACCGCGAACGCCGCGTCGGCGCCCGGCCGTGGCCCGCCGGAACGGTTCACGGTGATCGCCCGCAGCTGTTTGCCCCGGTCCGTGGTGGTGTCCGGGCCGGTGGGGGTCAGCCCGGCCAGGCCGAGCGCCACCTGGATGCGGGGCACTGCGTTCGTCAGATAGTCAGCCGGCGTGGGATACGCCGGCACCCCGGCGAGCGCCTGCGCGACCAGGTTGTAGTCCAGGTAGAAGTCGAGCAGCGTCTGATCGCCGAGCACACCACACATCGGCAATGCGCCGTCGTAGAAGCCGGGGTACTGCTCCAGCGAACGACCGATGACGTACCCACCCATCGACACCCCGGCGACGTAGGTGTGCTGCGGTCGGCGGACCGTCCGCCCGAAGTGGTCGGCGAGATCCTTCGTCCCCAGCACCCCGGAGCGGATGTCGAAGCCGTTGCGGTCGTACGAGGACGACGCCCACGCGTACCCCTGCTCCAGCAGGCGCTGGCGCAGCCCGAAGGCCGGCGGTTCCGGCGAGAGCACAGTGCCCTGGCCGCGGTAACCGTGCGCCCACAACACCAGGTCGCCGTTCCACCGGGCGGGGACCTCGATCATGTACCCGGCGTGGCGGTGCACGCCCTGGCGTACCGTCGTCGGCTTGCCGCCCACGACCAGCGGCGCCAACGGCGGATTCTCGATGGTGTAGCCCGGCAGCGGCTCGCCGCCCCTCGGGTCGCGACCGGTGGCGCCGGCTGGCGCGGCACCGGCCAGCCCGACCGCGAGGGTCAGCGTCGCAGCCGCGGCGAGCAGGCGGCGGAGGGTACGGACGGGTGTGGACAGCATCGGTGCTCCCCATCGGACGGTTGTCGCCCGGGGGCGACCAGCGGGACGTTTGCCTACCGGCCGGTAGCGTCCTGAACCTAGAACCGCCGTCGACCAGTGTCAATGGGTTCGCTGATCCGCCGGTCAACACGGCGGTCCGGCCCTACCCGGTCGTTCGGGCCGGTGGGCCGATCGGGTTGACTGGTCGTCGTGGACGAGACGATCTGGGAGGCGGCCCGAGCGTCACGCGGCTGGCTGGACACGGCGAACGGCACCGGGCAGACGGAACTGACCTGCCGCATCCTCAAGCTCACCGAGGAAGCGGGGGAGGCCTCGGCCGCCTGGATCGGTCTGCTCGGGCAGAATCCACGCAAGGGTGTCACCCACACCCGCGAGGACGTCGCGGCGGAGTTGGCCGACGTCGCCTTCACCGCGCTGGTGGCCATCGAAAGCCTCGGGCTGGACGCGCAGACGGTTCTGGACGCCTGCGCCGCAAAGGTGCGCTCCCGCCTGACGGGCCAGTAACCGCTCCTGGCGTCCGGTCAACGCCGCCCCTCCCGGCGGTCGCCTGCCGGGGCCCGTCTGCGAACTTTGCCGGCAACGGGTGTCATGCGCCGGCCGCTTCATTCGTGATCGACTCGGGTTTCCTGACGTCGGGCTGTCCCAGAGTCTCGGATGCCCGACTTCCGTGAATCCGAGTGGATCACGCCGCTGAGGCATGATCCGACGCCCCGCCACCCGGTGCCGCCTGGGCGGTTTGTCGTCTGCTGGGTGTTGTGGGGTGTGGTCGGGCGCACTCGTGGGCCGGAATCATGGCGGGGCCGGGGTCGTTACATACCCTGACGATCGCAGTACCACCGACCCGCCGCCCGACCCTGAGGGCAGGTCGCGCAGGCTGGAATGCCAGCCTCCACCCGGTCGTTACAGTCCCCACGATCGACCACCTGGCACCGCCTTGATGAGGGTGCCGACGGTGGGCCAATCCCGGAATGACCCCGGCCCCCCGGTCGTTACACAGGGACCCGGCGCCACGAGCCCCCCGCTCGCAGGTCGCCGACCCGACGCCCTGAAGGGCGTCACCCCCCAAAGACTTTTCCCCCTTGTATGTGCAGCGCCGGACGAGGTGCTCACACCCCGCCGCCGTCCCCCTTGGTGGTCGGGGTGTTCTACCCCCGAAGGAGCTACCCCTCATGAACACGATCATGCGTAAGAGCGTGCTGTCCGTTGCTGGTCTCGCCTTCGCCGGTGGTGTCTTCGCCGGACCGATCGCCCACGTGGCCAACCCGGTCGACGCCAAGCCCGTCGCCGTTGCGGTGCAGGCCGACAAGCCCGACACCAGCAAGCTGATCCCGCACGGCACCCAGGGCGACCAGTCGCACATCACCCTGAACGATGAGCAGACCGCCAACGTGAAGGCGATCATCGCCGCGACGAAGAAGGCCGGCCTGCCAGAGCGGGCCGCGGTGATCTCGATCGCGACGAGCCTGCAGGAGTCGAAGCTGGAGAACCTGGGCCACCTCGGCGACATGAACGACCACGACTCGCTGGGCCTGTTCCAGCAGCGCCCGTCCAGTGGTTGGGGCACCCCGGAGCAGATCACTGACCCTGAGTACTCGACGACGGCGTTCCTCAAGGGTTTGAAGCAGGTCGACGGGTGGCAGGACATGCCGCTGACCGACGCCGCGCAGACGGTGCAGGTGTCGGCGTACCCGGATGCCTACGCCCAGTGGGAGCAGCAGGCCGCCGACCTGGTTGGCCAGTACTGGAACAGCTGACCCGCACCACAGCACCACCGCACGACACCGACCGTTGGCCGGCACCCGCAACCCCGGGTGCCGGCCAGCGGCCTTTCTGCTCTGGCCGGTCGCCGTTCACCAGTCGCGGAATCGCTGACTGATCACTGGCGGCTAGCCGCTCATCGCCCGGCCACCAGCCATCGGCTGCAGGCCGCCGCCGGTTGCTGGCCGCCGCCGGCTGGGGCTCCGCCGGCTGGGGCTCCGCCGGCTGGGGCTCCGCCGGTTGCGGGGCCGCCGGCTGCTGGGCGCTGCTTGTTGGGCCGCTGCTTGCTGGGGCGCTGCTTGCTGGGCCGCTGCCGGCTGCTGGCGGTTGGCTGCGGGGCCGTTGGTTGTTGGTCGTCGGGCTGGGGATGCGGCCCTGCACGGGTCTTGGGGGAGGTGAACCGCGTCGTCTGGTTGCGGTTGTCCGTAGATCTTGGACAGTTTCCGTTCGCTCGGAACGGAAACTGTCCAAGATCTACGTTGGCGACGTAGCGGAGTGACGTGATCGGCGCCGAGTGATCCGATCGGCTGGTCTATACGTACCCCTGAGCGGGGACCGGCGGAGGGACACAGGCATGGCCGCAGTGGGGTACGGCGTGGATCGCGAACCGGAGTCTGAGCCAGCACAGTCCGCTGAGACGGAACCGTCCGCTGAGACGGCACCGCGACGGTTGTCTACCGGTGCTCGTCTGTTGGTGGCTGCTGCCGCGGTCGTGCTGCTCCTGGGCGCGGCGGCGGTGACCGTGATCGTTGCCGATCCCGACCACCTCGGCATGACCTACTCCAGCCAGCCCGACGGCACTCGCCCCGACGGCACTCGCGCCGGGGACGGCCGCCGTCCGGGGGGCGTCGCTGAACCGGACGCGGCTGAGGGTCGCCGCGGTGGTGCGGGTGCCGCTGCCGAGCACCTGTTGACAGCGCCGTTGGCGGGTCGGCAGAAGGCTACCTTCGTGCTCGCGGATGGGCTGTCCTCGTTCGAGCTGCGGGTGGCCGAGTTGGGCCATGACCTGTACCGGATCAGTACCCCGGCCGGCTCGGGTGTGGCGGGCCGTCCGGCGGTGCGGGGGGAGACTGTGCGGCTCGACCTCGTGGAGTCCGGGACGCGCGGGCCACGGGCCGTGCGGGTGTTGCTCAACGAGCGGGTGGCCTGGCGTCTCCACCTCGTTGGCGGGGTGAGCAGTCAGGTGTTGGATCTGACCCGGGCCCGGCTGCTGGGCGTGGAACTCGCCGGGGGTTCCAGCCGTACCGAGATTCTTCTGCCACCGATCACCGCCGCTGGCCCCGGCAACCCCACCGGCCCGCGCGCAGTCCGATCCGCCGGCACCCTGACCGTACGACTCACCGGTGGGACCAGCCAGCTCGACGTCCGGGTCCCGGGGGAGACTGCGGTACGGGTTCGGGCGGGAGTCGGTGCCGGCTCAGTGGTGGTACGCGGCGACCGTTGGGATGGGGTGGCCGCGGGCTCGGTGCTGGGTACGCCGGATTGGGACCGGTCGGCGGAACGCCTGTACCTGGACCTGGTCGCCGGTGCCAACAGTGTCCTGGTCTCCTCCAGCAGCCGGTGAACCCACGCCGGGTCAGCGCACGCCGGACCAGCCCACGCCGGACCAGCCCACGCCGGACCAGCCCACGCCGGACAACCACTGGCTGGTGAACCACGCCCGCCCTGGCCAGAAGCGTCGTGGTCGTGAGTGGGCTTGCGCGTACAGTCGGGCGGTGGAGCGTACTGAATCAATGCTGGCGCAGACCCGACCGCCTGGCGTGGCCGACGTCGATCCCGGCAGTGTGTTGTTGCCCGGCCACGACGTGCCGTTGGGTCGGTACACCACGGTGCGGCGGCTGCTTCCGCAGCGCGCCCGCCGGATGGTCGGCGCGTGGTGTTTCGTGGATCATTTCGGCCCGGACGATGTGGCGCAGCGGCCCGGTATGGAGGTGCCGCCGCACCCGCACACCGGGCTGCAGACGGTGACGTGGCTGCTGGACGGGGAGATTCTGCACCGGGACAGCCTCGGCAACGTGCAGCCGATCGTGCCCGGCCAGCTGAACGTGATGACCTCGGGGAACGGTATCGCCCACTCGGAGCGCTCACCGGCGACCCATCCGCCGGTGATGCACGGTGTGCAGCTCTGGGTGGCGCTGCCGGATCCGGCGCGGGCCGGAGCGGCCGACTTCGCCCATCACGCGGATCTGCCGCGCTGGCGGGACGGCGACCTGGACGTCACAGTGCTGGTGGGCGAGTTCGCTGGGGAGCGGTCACCGGCGGTGGTGCACACCCCGCTGGTGGGGGTCCAACTGGAGCTGCGCGGTGAGGCGCCGGCGACGATGGTGTTGCGGCCGGATTTCGAGTACGCCGTGCTGGCGATGTCCGGGTCCGCGGAGGCGGCCGGGGTGGGGTTCGAGCCGGGGGCGCTGCTTTATCTGGGCTCGGGCCGCCGGGAGTTGACAGTGCGTGGCGGGGCCGGGGCCCGGTTGCTGCTGCTGGGCGGTGCGCCGTTCGAGGAGCCGTTGGTGATGTGGTGGAACTTCGTCGGCCGGTCCCACGAGGAGATCGCCGCGGCCCGGGAGGACTGGATGGCCGGCGACGGGCGCTTCGGTGTGGTCGCCGACGATTCGGCGCCGCCGCTGCCGGCGCCGGCCCTGCCCACGACCCGCCTCAAGGCCCGCGACCGCACCGGCGGCCTGCACGACTGACGACACCGGCCCGGTGTGTGGCAGTTGGCGGCGCGGGTAGTCGCCGGCATGGCGACCAGTTTGATCACCCCGGTGGAGGACCGTAAACGTCTGGCGCGCCGGCTCGCCGGTAGCGGGCGGGGCTTCGCCGAGCAGTACGGGTTCCGGGTGACCAACAACCCGGCGAGCCTGTTCCAGGTGCTGTACCTGTCGGTGTTGCTGGCCCGTCGTGGTGACTTCCGGCGGGCGTTGGACGGGGCGCGGGCGGTGCGCGACGAGGGGTGGGACAGCGCGGCCCGGCTGGCGCGTTCGCTGTACGAGGACCGGGTCCGGGTGCTGCGCGCCAGCGGCCAGCGCGGTGACGTGGACGCGTTGGCCGCGGTGCTGGGTGACCTGGCTCGGACGGTGGTCGAGCGGTACCGGGGTGATCTGCGCCGGCTGCGGGCGGTGGCGCGCCACGACCCGGTCCGGGAGCGGGCGCTGCTGGCCGAGCTTCCGGGCGTGGACGATCAGGTCGTCGTCCTGTTTCTCCGTGAGGCGCAGGCGTTGTGGCGGGAGGTGGCGCCGGTCGCCGATCGGCGGGCGCTGGCCGCCGCCCGGCGGCTCGGGCTGGGCAGGTCGGCGGACGACCTGGCTGGCCTTGCCACTGGCGAGTCCGAGCAGTTGGCCTGGCTGGTGGGGGCGTTGGCCCGGGTCGACCTGGAGCATCGGTACGCGGAGGTGACCGATCGGCCGTGACGTGCCCTGGCCCACACTTCCCCACATTCTGACCAAACGGAGGATGTTCTGCCGTATGGTTGGACCCGGCAGTGCTGGCCGCTCGGTTCGAGCGGCCCTCCACCGCCTGGTGACCGCGACCGGTTCGGATGCGGTTCACCGCCTGGGCAGGCTTGCGTGGCGCCCTGGGTCGCGGTTCGTGACCAGGGGCGCCCGCCTGTCCCGGCCCTTCGATCGGCCCCGCCCCGTGTCGTGCTCCGGGGGACCGGGCAGCCGGTGTCGTCAGCGCGCCAGACCCGCCAGGAGGTTCACCGTCACGGCGATGATGAACGCGCCGAACAGGTACGACACCATCGAGTGGCGCAGCACCGTTCGACGCATCTCGTTGCTGGTCAGGTTGGTGTCGGAGACCTGGAACGTCGTCCCGATGGTGAACGCGACGTACGCGAAGTCGGAGTAGCGCGGCGGTTCGGGCTGGTTGAAGTTCACTCCGCCGTCCGGGCCGGTGTAGTAGATCCGGGCGTACCTGGCGGCGAACACTGTGTGCACCACGAACCAGGAGAGCACCACGCTGAGCACGCCCAGGCTGCTGTGCAGCTCCCGGGCCGTCCCGGGGGGCGCGCTCTGCGCGCTGGCCACGACCAACCCGACGGCCAGCAGGCTGGCCAGGCAGGCGACGAGCAGCAGGGCGTCCCGGATCGCCCGGTTGGGGTCCTCGTGGACGGCGAGTTGGGCGGTCCGCTCGGCGTCCATCGGCCAGATTTTGTGCCAGACCAGCACGAGCCAGCTCAGCGCGCCAACGTCCCAGCCGGCCAGCGCGGCGAGCGGCAGGGGCAGCAGCAGCGCGAAGACGCAGCCGGCGATGACGCCGACCACCGCCACGACGGCGAGCTGCTTCGCAGCCGGGAAACGGACGTCCGCTGGCCGGTCGGGGCCGGTCTGGGTCATTCGGGACGCTCCCGGGCCAGGGCGGTGGGCGTCACAGCTGGGTCAGATGCCGCGCAGGTGCTGCGAGACCCGGTTGTGCTTCTTGTCCCGGGCCTGTTCGGCCCGCTGGGCGGGGCCGACCTCGGGTGCCGCCTCGATCCCAGCCGAGCGGGCCACCTCGGTCCCGTTGGCGTAGTCGACCGGCGGGAGGGCGCGCAGCGCCTTCAGCACGTCCGGCGGGGCACCCTCCCGTTCGGCCTCGCGGACCACGTCGTCCTTCTCGGCCGGGTAGTCCAGGCTCGACAGGTACTGCAGGACGTCGGCGTAGCTCGCCATGGCGTGGGCTCCCTCGGGCATCGATGTGGTGACGACCGGCGGCGGTTACCCGCCCGCCGGCCGGTCACGCCCGCCCGGCGCAGGAAACCGGCACCGTTTCTCCTCGGCCGCCGCGGGTACCCGCTGACGCCGACGCGAGCCAAGGGAGTACGCGATGAACTACGACACCTTCATCGACCAGGTTTCCCAGCGCACCGCCACGTCGTCCGAGCGGGCGGTCGAGCTGACCCGGGCCGTGTTGGAGACGTTTGCCGAGCGGTTGACCGGCGGTGAGGTGCTGGACCTGGCCGCCCAGTTGCCCCAGCCGCTGCAACTCGTGCTGAAGCCGAGCCCGAGCACCGAGCAGGCGGACCGGTTCGGCGCCGCGGAGTTCGTCGCCCGGGTCGCGTTGCGCGCCGGTGTGCCGGAGCCCGCCGCCGAGGACGCCAGTCGAGCGGTCTTCACCACTCTGCGCGAGGCGATCACCGGCGGTGAGTTCGATGACGTGGCGACCCAACTGCCACGTGACTATCGGGGCCTGGTCGAGCAGGCGATGGCCCCGGGCGCGACGTTGCGCCGTGGTTGACACAGCGCTCGTACGGGGCACACAGCGGTTTACCAGGGCAACCATCGATGTCCCGCTTGGCGTGGCGATTCCGCCTGGCCTAACCTTGTCGTGCGAGGGGAGTACTTCCCACGAACCATTCCGGTCAGTACGGCGCGCCCGGCGCGCCTCGGGTGGTTGCCCACCAGGTGGTGGGTGAAGGAGACCTCGAACATGACGGTGTTCGAGGAGACCCCACATGAGCCAAGTGTCGTATCTGTCCGCCGCCAGTGACCTGTCGTCGGTGGGCACGCCCACGCTGTGGGCGGTCACCATCATCGGGGTCCTCCTGCTGTTGGTGCTGGACTTCCTGGTCACCCGTCGTCCGCACGAGGTGTCCATGCGGGAGGCCATCGGCTGGTCGGCGTTCTACATAGCGCTGCCGCTGGCGTTCGGTGGCTGGATCTGGTCCCGATTCGGCTCCCAGCAGGGCGTCGAGTACCTCACCGGCTACCTGGTGGAAAAGTCGCTCTCGGTCGACAACCTCTTCGTCTTCATGTTGCTGTTGGCGGCGTTCGCGGTGCCGGCGGTGCTCGCCCAGCGGGTGCTGCTCTACGGCATCGCCGGCGCGCTGGTGCTGCGGGCCGTCTTCATCGCCCTCGGCGCAGCGGCGTTGCAGACCCTCGACTTCGCCTTCCTGCTCTTCGCGATCATCCTCATCGCCACCGCGGTGAAGCTGCTGCGCGATGCCATGTCCGGGCATCAGCAGGAAGTCGACATCAACAAGATGCGGTCGGTGAAGCTGCTGCGCAAGGTCATGCCGGTGGTCGACGACTACCACGGCACCAAGATGACCATCCGGCAGGGCGCGAAGCGCGCACTCACACCGTTCGCCCTTGTGGTGGTGGCGGTGCTGGCCACCGACATCGTCTTCGCTGTCGACTCGGTGCCGGCCGTCTACGGCATCACCGAGGACCCGTACCTGGTGTTCGCCACCAACGCGTTCGCCCTGCTCGGCCTGCGGGCGCTCTACTTCGTCCTGCACGCGGCGCTGAGCCGGCTGGTGCACCTCAGCTACGGCCTGGCCATCATCCTGGCGTTCATCGGCCTCAAGCTGGGTCTGCACTGGGCGCACGGCATCTGGGACAGCGTGCCGCAGATCCCCACACTGGCCTCGCTCGGCGTGATCATCGGTGTGCTGGTGGTGGTCACGATGACCAGTCTGCGCGCCACCCGGGGCGGCAACCTGCCCGAGGACCGCACTGTCGTCGCGGAGCGGCACTGACCGCGCCGCGCCGGCTGACGACGGGGTACCCGGGAAAGCTCCCGCCTCCACCGACGCGGGTGGTACGACTGTGCAATGGGAATCGTGTCACCGGGCTTTCAGGGTCGGCCCCGAACGCAGGAGCCGGCCCTGCCCCCCGGCCAGTATCTGACCGAGGACTTTCCGGTGCTCTCGGCCGGCCCGACGCCCCGGGTGTCACTGGACACCTGGGAGTTCGTCATCTCCGCCGAGAACGGCAGCGAGCACCGGTGGTCGTGGCAGGAGCTGATGGCCCTGCCGCAGGAGACGCCGATGGTGGACATCCACTGCGTCACCCGCTGGTCCAAGCTCGGCACCAACTGGCAGGGCGTCTCACTGGACACTCTGCTCGCCGACGTCGACACCGGGGCGCACTTCGCGCTGGCGCACTCCTACGGCGGGTACACCACCAACCTGCCGCTCGACGACCTGCGCGGCGGCCAGGCCTGGGTGGTGCACACCTTCGACGGCGCACCGCTGCCCGCTGAGCACGGCGGTCCGGCGCGGCTGCTGGTGCCGCACCTGTACTTCTGGAAGTCCGCCAAGTGGGTGCGCGGCCTCCGGCTCAAGACGATGGACGAGCCAGGGTTCTGGGAGACCGCCGGGTACCACGACTACGGCGACCCGTGGCGCGAACAGCGGTACCAGGGTGACTGAGCGCGCCGTGGCGACGAGCACCCAGCGCCGTACGCCCAACCGGTGGCAGGTCGGCCGGCTGGTGGAGCGGCGGGTGGAGACTCCGACCGCGCAGACCCTGGTGCTGGAGGTGCCGGACTGGCCGGGGCACCTGGCCGGGCAGCACGTCGACCTGCGGCTCACCGCCCCGGACGGCTACCAGGCGGCCCGGTCGTACTCGATCGCCGGGCCGGCCGTGGACGGGCCCGGAGGCCCGCGCATCGAGGTGACAGTGCAGCGGGTGCACGACGGCGAGGTGTCCCCGTACCTCATTGATGTCTTTGGCGCCGGCGACCCGGTGGAGGTCCGCGGACCGCTCGGTGGCTGGTTCATCTGGCGGCCCGAGGAGACCGCGCCGGTGCAACTGGTCGCCGGCGGTGCCGGCGTCGTGCCGCTGATGGCGATGATCCGGGCGCGGCGGGCGGTGGGCAGCAAGGCGCCGTTCCGGCTGATCTACTCGGTGCGCACCCCCGGCGACGTGATCTACGCCGACGAGCTGCGCCGCCGGGTCCGCGACGACTTCGGGCTGGACGTCGCGTACGTCTACACCCGTGAGGCGCCCGAGGGTTGGCGCGGTGAGCCGCACCGGATCGGGCTGGCCGACGTCAACACGCACGGGTGGCCACCGGACCTGGAGCCCCTCACCTACGTCTGTGGCCCTACCGCGTTCGTGGAGACCGTTGCCGACCTGCTGGTGGGGCTCGGTCACCCGTCGCGTCGGGTCAAGACCGAACGTTTCGGCCCCACCGGCTGACCACCGCTCACTCACGCAGTGTTCGAGGAGATTCGATGACCGAGATGTCGTACCTGGACGGCAACATGCTCGACGGCCCGATGCGTGAGCTGTTCACCGTCGACCTGAGCAGCGCGATGGGCCGCTGCGAGAACTGCGGGACGACCGGGTCGATGGCCAGCCTGCACGTCTACTCGCACGCACCGGGCCTCGTCGCCCGCTGCCCCACCTGCGAGGAGGTGATGGTGCGCCTGGTGCGCGGGCCGGACCGGGCCTGGCTGGACATGCGCGGCACCACGTTCCTCCAGGTGCCGATGCCGATGGAGCAGACGTTCCCCGGCCCACTCTGACGGAACGCTCGCCCGGCTGAGGCACGATGGCCTGATGAGCGCCGGTCGATGGGGTGGTGTGCCGCTCGCGGTCCGGTGCGTGGTGGCCGTCGCCGTGCTGGTCTTCGCCTACGGCACCGCGGTGCACGTGGTGCAGTTGCTCCTGCCTCAGTTCGGGCCGCAGCTCGCCCTGCCCGGGTGGCTGACGTTCTACTTCACGTCCCTGACCGTGTGGGATCCGTTGGCGGCGTTGCTGTTGGCCGCTCGCCGGGTGCAGGGGCTCGTGCTGGGCTGCGCGGTGCTGGTGACGGACGCGGCCGCGAACGGGTACGCCAACTACGTGCTGGACCCGGCGGCCGGCGTCACCCCGGGCCGGATCGGGCAGGCCGTCATCACCGGCCTCGCCGTCGGTCTCGTCGCGCTCAGCCCGTGGCTCGCACCGTGGTTCATCGGCTCTCGCAGTCGAAGCGGCAGGCCGGTTCAGACTCGGAGGAGATCGTGGGCCCGGGCGAGGTCGTCGGCCCAGGGCGATCCGTAGTCACGTTCCCACGCGCGGTGCAGGCGGTCGCGGGTCGCCTCCCGGCGTATCCAGTCGTCGATGGCGCTCGGCTTCTGCTTGGCGAAGTTGAGCCCGCCGACCATCTCGGCCCGCCAGGGCCGCCCTCAGCTCGTTTCCACCTGTTGATTCTCGCATCGACTACTCACTGCGCGGTGCCCGCGAGCAGCCACCGCCGCACCGGGATCTCCAACAGCACCCGCTCGCTGTCCGGGTTGACCAGCCTGCCGACGTCCCAGCCGTCGTACTTGCTCGCGAACGCCTCGACGACGGTGCTGGGGAACCCGGCCCGGTGCACGCGGGCGGCGCCTTCGGCCACCACTGGCGCGTTGCCGCTCTCCAGTGCCACTGACACCCGTGGGTCGGCCACGACGTTGCGGGCCTTGACGCTGCGGCTCTCACAACCAACCCAGAACGTCGCGGAGAGGTAGACGAACCAGACCGGTGTCAGGTGCGGGGATCCGTCGCGCCGCACCGTGCACAGCCAGACGTTCGACTCGTCGGTCAGTCGTACCTCGACGTCGGCTGGCGGGTTCGAGAGGGTGTGGCTCACCGGACCAGTGGATCACGACGCCGCACGTCCCGACGACGACCTTCCGCCTGTTGCGCGGTACCGGCCCGAGCGGCCCGTGCGGGCAATTCTCAACCGGACGCGGACCCGATCCGGCAGGCGCCGGTCCCTCGCTGGGGCTGGGGTGTCGCCCCGCCCTACCGGGGATGACCCACATCCGGCCGAACGACCTGCACCGCCGCGGCGTACCTCACCGCTCGACCGGAAACTCGGGTGCGCTCGACCTGGCACACCCCTAGGCTCCCGCTCCGACGGCTGGCACGGCGTCCGGTCCGATGGGAGACGAGCGCAGCGATGACTTCACACCTGTTCGCGATCACCTTCGATGCGAGCGAGCCGCTGCGGCTCGCGCAGTTCTGGTCCGGGCTCCTGGGGCGGGAGATCGTCGACGATCCACACGACGGCGTCCTGCTCCTGCCCAACGACGACAACGAGTACCACCTCCGCTTCGTCCCGAACCAGCAGCCGAAGGTCGTCCAGAACCGGATGCACTTCGACCTGACCAGCAGTTCGCTGGCCGACCAGCGGCAGACGGTGGCCAGGGCACTGGAACTCGGTGCGCGCCACGCCGACATCGGGCAGGGCCCGGAGATCGATCACGTGGTGCTCGCCGACCCCGAGGGCAACGAGTTCGACGTCATCGCGCCGGGCAACAACTTCCTCGCCGGCTGCGGCTTCGTCGGCGCGCTGGCCTGCGACGGATCGCAGGCGGTCGGCTACTTCTGGAGCCAGGCCCTCGGGTGGCCGCTGGTCTGGGACCAGGACGAGGAGACCGCGATCCAGTCACCGAACGGCGGCACGAAGATCTCCTGGGGCGGTCCGCCGTACATGCCGAACGGCGGACGGGACCGGGTGCGGTTCGACCTCACCCCGCCTGTCGACGTCGACCCCCAGGCCGAGGCGGACCGTCTGCTCTCGCTCGGGGCGACCCGAATCGACACCCACCAGGACCGGGCGGGCCGACTGGCACTGGCCGATCCCGATGGTCAGGAGTTCAGCCTGCTGACGTCCCGCTGAGCCGGCCGACGTCCACCCACCCGGCGCCCGGTTGGACAACGGCGGCACCCGTCGGTCAGAGTGATCCGCCGTGAGATACCTGCGTACCGGTGGTCCCGCCGCGATCCGGCGGCCCCGACCCACCGACTCGGACGAGTTCGTCGCCGCCGCGCAGCGCAGTCGGGACCTGCACCACCCGTGGTTGGCCGCGCCGGCCAGCCCGCAGGAGTACGAGCTGTATCTGCGCCGGATCCGTCGCCGCGACAGTGCCGGCTACCTGATCTGCGATCGGGCCAGCGGCGAGATCGCCGGCTACGTGAACATCAGCGGGATCGTGCTCGGCGCGCTGCGTGGTGGCTTCCTGGGGTACGCGGCGTTCCTGCCGTACAGCGGGACCGGGCACGCCTCGGCGGGCGTCGCCCTGGTGATCGACCACGCGTTCACCTCGGTCGGTTTGCACCGGCTGGAGGCGAACATCCAACCGGGCAACGAGCCGTCGCGGCGGGTGGCCCGCAAGCTCGGTTTCCGGTTGGAGGGCTTCTCGCCGGACTACCTGTTCATCGACGGCGCCTGGCGCGACCACGAACGCTGGGCGATCACCGCACCAACCCCCGCCTGACCGGCGGCCCGGCCGACGGCAGGGCGTGACCGCGGGAGCGGAGGCCGCACTTTCACCCGGAGCGGGTGATGACGCTCAGTTCCCCGCTTCCTACGGTGGGTGTCATGGCTGCCGTTCGCGCGACCCCTGCCAACCCGTTCCCCGGCCTGTCCGTCGCGGACGCGGACAGCGCCGACCAGCGGGCCATCCCGCCCGAGTTGGGCCCCGACTCCCTCGCGGTGCTCAGCGGGCCCACCTTCCTGTACTCCAACGCGTGCGGGGATGTGCCGACGGGCAGCATCGGAGGGCTCGTCCACCTGGACACCCGCCTGATCAGCGGCTGGAGCCTGACCGTGAACGGCAGTGAGCTGTTGATGCTGCGCTCCGAGACGATCGACCACTACTCCGCGCAGTACGTGCTCACCAACCCGGAGTTGCCCGGGCTGCCACCGAACGCGCTGGCCCTGCGGCGGCTGCGCTACGTCGGCGACGGGTTTCACGAACGCGTGGAACTGATCTCCTTCCAGCCGGAGCCGGTCCGGGTGGAGCTGCGGCTGGCCGTCGCCGTCGACTTCGCCGACCTGTTCGAGGTCAAGTCGACGGTCCGGGACCGCTCCGCCGAAATCAGCCGTGACCATGCCGCCGACGGGTCTGAGCTGTGTTTCTCCTATCGGCGTGGTGACTTCTCCGCGCAGACCCGGGTGTGCTGCGCGAAGCCAGCCGACCGCGTCGAGGGCGACGACCTGGTCTGGGAGCTGGAGCTGGGCCAGGGCGAGGAGTGGCAGGTCGACCTGCACGTGCCGCTGCCGCCCGGGATGGGGGTGGTCGAGGCGGTCCGGGGCGACATCGCCGACGTCGTCCACGGCCGGGCAGACGACCCGCTGCGCCGGTGGCTTGAGGACCGGGCGGTGCTGCGCAGCGACAACGCGGCGTTGGAGCGGACCGTGCGGCAGTCCCGCAACGACCTGGCGGCGTTGCGGCTCGACCTGGAGATCAAGGGCCAACGGATCCTGCTACCCGGTGCCGGACTGCCCTGGTTCCTCGCCGTCTTCGGCCGGGACACCCTGATCACCGCGTATCAGACCCTGGTCGCCGGGCCCACCCTGGCAAAAGGCACGCTGCTCGCCCTGGCCCGCCTTCAGGGTGAGACGTGCGACGACTTCACCGACGAGGAGCCCGGCAAGATCCTGCACGAGGTCCGCAGCGGCGAGTTGACCCGCAGCGGCGAGAAACCGTTCGGGCCGTACTACGGCAGCGCCGACGCCACGCAACTCTGGCTGATCCTGCTCTCCGAGTACTGGCGCTGGACCGGCGACGACCAGACCGTCCGGCACCTGCGGGACAACGCGTTTGCGGCGCTGTGCTGGATCGATGAGTACGGCGACCGGGACGGCGACGGCTACGTCGAGTACGCCACCCGCTCGCCCGAGGGGCTGGGCAACCAGTGCTGGCGCGACTCCCCGGACGGGGTCTGTTTCGCCGACGGCCGGATCCCCGTGCTCCCGCTGGCGACCTGCGATCTGCAGGGCTACACCTACGACGCCAAGCTGCGGCTCGCCGAGTTGTTCGACGGGCCGTGGGACGACCCGACGGTGGCGCGCCGGCTGCGCGACGAGGCCAACACCCTGCACGAGCGGTTCAACCAGGACTTCTGGATCGAGGAGCGGGGCGGCTACTACGCTGTCGCCCTGGACGGCGACAAGAACCGCGTCGATTCCAAGACCTCCAACATGGGTCACCTGCTGTGGAGCGGAATCGTGCCGCCGGAGCGGGCCGACGCTGTGGTGCGACAACTCATGTCGCCGGACATGTTCTCCGGTTGGGGCATCCGCACCCTGTCCCGGGAGGAACGGCCCTACAACGCCCTCGGCTACCACCTGGGCACGGTCTGGCCGCACGACAACTCGATCGCCGCGCTCGGCCTGGCCCGATACGGCTACCGGGCCGAGTCGAACCGGATCAGTTTGGCGATGATCGAGGCGGCCGACCAGTTCGGCTACCGGCTGCCGGAGGCGCTCAGCGGGTTCGACCGGGAGCGGCTGCTCTTCGCCGTGCCGTACCCGACAGCGTGCAGCCCGCAGGCGTGGGCGGCCGGCACGCCGCTGGCCCTGATCCGCGCCATGCTCGGCATCAACCCGGTCAACGGCCGGCTGGTTCTCGATCCCGACGTCCCGCAGGAGCTGGGCCGGATCACCGCCGGGCGGCTGCGGGCATTCGGCCAGCAGTGGGAGGTGGAGGCGGTGGGCCGCAGCGGCCACGTCCGGCTCCAGCCGAGCTGAGCGTGGGTGCCGCGTCGGACGTTTGTCGCGGCCTCCGACGGGAAACGGCCCGCAATGACGAAACCTCGTGTGGTGATCGTGGGGGCCGGGTTCGCCGGTTACCACGCGGCGAAGACGTTGAGCCGGATCGCCCGGGACCGGGCCGAGATCGTGGTACTGAACTCCACCGACTACTTCCTGTACCTGCCGTTGCTGCCCGAGGTGGCGGCCGGGGTGGTCGAGCCCAAGCGGATCGCCGTGCCGCTGACCGGGACGCTCAAGGGCGTACGGGTGGTGGTCGGCGAGGCGGACCACGTCGACCTGCAGAACCGCTGGGTCGGCTTCACCCAGGCCGAGGGGGAGAAGAACAGGCTGGCGTACGACCGACTGGTGCTCGCCGTGGGCAGCGTCAACAAGCTGCTGCCCATCCCCGGGGTGACCGAGTACGCGCACGGCTTCCGCGGCCTGCCCGAGGCCGTCTACCTGCACGATCACATCGTCCGGCAGCTTGAGCTGGCCGAGCAGGCCGAGGACCCGGCCGAGCAGCAGGCCCGCTCCACGTTCGTGGTGGTCGGGGCGGGCTACACCGGCACCGAGGTCGCGGCTCACGGGCAGTTGTTCACCGACGCGCTGCACGCCCAGCGGCCCCGGCTCACCGTCCGGCCCCGCTGGATGCTGCTCGACGTGGCGTCCCGGGTGCTGCCGGAGCTGGACAAGCGGATGTCGGACACATCGCACAAGGTGCTCAACCGGCGTGGGGTGGACGTGCGGATGGGCACCTCGGTGGCCGAGGCGACCTGCGACGGGGTGAAGCTCACCGACGGTGAGTACGTGCCGACCTGCACCCTGGTGTGGTGTGTGGGGGTGCGTCCCGACCCGTTCGTCAACGAGCTGGGCCTGCGGACCGACCGGGGTCGACTGGTCACCGACGAGTTCCTCAACGTTCCCGGCTACCCGGAGGTGTTCGCGTGCGGCGACGCCGCAGCGGTGCCCGACCTGGTCAATCCGGGCAAGGTGTGCGGGATGACCGCCCAGCACGCGCAGCGGCAGGGCAAGCGCGCGGCGTACAACATCGCCGCGTCGTACGGTTTCGGCCGGCGCAAGCCCTACAAGCACCACGACCTGGGCTGGGTCGTCGACCTGGGTGGCAAGGACGCGGCGGCGAACCCGTTGCAGGTCAACCTGGCCGGGTTGCCGGCCAAGGCGGTCACCCGGGCGTACCACCTGATGGCGATGCCGGGAAACCGCACACGGGTCAGCGCCGACTGGGCGTTGGACGCCGCGTTGACCCGGTCCGCTGTCCAGTTGGGGCTGGTGCCGGCGAACGCGGTGCCGTTGGAGAGCACCACGCCCGAGGTCGCGACCCGGTCCCGCTGAGCGGGCCCTCGGCCAGGTCGTCGCGGAGCAGGCCGGTGGCGGCACCGGCGGCGCCCGCGACGGTCAGTCGGCGCTGCCGGCCGACCGCGCGGCCGGACCGGCCGGCGGAGCGGGTCGTAGCCGGCGCGGGCCGTACTCGCGCAGCAGGGTCTGCACGATGCCGGCGGCGGGGATGGCCAGCAGCGCGCCGAGCAGACCGGCCAGCTCCGCCGCGAGCAGCACACTGATCAGCACCGTCAACGGGTTGAGCCGGACCGCGCGGGACAGGATGAGCGGCTGGAGCAGGTGGTTCTCCACCTGTTGGTAGACCACGAAGAAGACCAGCACCACCACCCCGGCGGTGGGGGAGTGCAGGAAGCCGGCGCCGGCCGCGATCACCGCGCCGAGGGTCGCCCCGACCAGTGGTATCAGGTCGGCCACCGCCACCAGCAGGGCGATCACCGCCGCGAAGGGCACCCCGGTGACGGTCAGCACCACGAAGGTCAACGCCCCGCAGATCACGCTGATCAGCAGGTTCCCGGTGAGGTAGCCGGTGACGGTACGCGACACCTCCCGGCCCACCCGGCGCAGCCGCTCGCCCTGACCGTCCCCGCCCGCCGCGAGTACGCCCCTGGTGATCCGCGGCGCCTCCAACACCATGAGGTACGCGAGCACGATGACAGTGACCAGCCCGGCGATCGACTCGATGACGCCGCGCAGCACACCGACAGCGGGTTGGCGCAGCCGGCTGCCGAGGTCGCGCAGCTGCTCGGAGTGCTCGCTGACATAGCGGCGTGCCCCGGTGCGCTCCAGTAGCTGCCCCACCGGGCCTCGCCCGGTGCGGGCCTCCCGCAGCAGCTCGGGCGCCCGGTCGGCGAAGCGGCTCAACTCCCCGAACAACGGCACCAGGATGAGGGCGGCCAGGATCGCCAGCAGCACGAACGCGGCGAGGAACACCAGCAGGGTGGCCAGCGCCCGACGCCGGACGAGACGGCGTTGCAGTCGGTCGACGAGGGGTTTGAGCGCGACGGCGAAGAACGCGGCGACCACGGCCCAGACCAGCACCCGCCGGGTCGCGTACACGAACCCCAGCGCGAGCGCGGTCGCCAGCACCAGACCGATCACGATCAGGGTTCGGCGGCCGGTCACCCGATCGTCGACGTTGCTCATCCGGCGGGCCTTCCCCGCCCGAGCCGTCGGAAACCCGGCATTGCGGGCACAACGGCGATCAGTGGCGGGAGGTGTCGTCCGCGTCGCTGACCGGGCGGGCACCGGCGACGAAGGTGTCGAGCGCGGCGGCGTGCAGCAGCCCGCCGGGCACCGGGTCACGCAGGGCGGCCACCGCCAGCCGGGCCACCGGCAGCCCGCCGGGGCGGGAGGTCGCGGCCAGCACCAGGTTGCCGTACCGGCGACCGCGCAACATCCGCCGGTCGCCGACCACGCACACGTCGGCGAAGACCGCCCGCAGGGTGGCCACCTGCACCCGGGTGCCGACCAGCGGCGGCAGGTCGGTGACGTTCACCAGGTACGACCCGTCGGGGCGCAGGACGCGGGCCACCTCTGCGGCGAACTCGACGGTGCGGACGTGTCGAGGCATCCGGGCCGCGCGGTAGATGTCGGCGATCACCAGGTCGTACCGGCCGTCCGGGGTGCCGGTCAGGGCGTCCCGGGCGTCCGCGACCTCCACCCGCACCTCCGGCGGCAGCGGCGGCAACTCCCGGGTCACCAGCTCGACCACCGCCGCGTCCCGCTCCACGACCCGTTGCGGGGAACCGGGCCGCGTGGCGGCCACCCAGCGGGGCAGTGTCAACGCGCCGCCGCCCAGGTGCAGGACGTTCAGCGGGGTGCCGGCCGGGGCCGCCACCTCCACCGCCGAGGCGATCCGCCGGACGTACTCGAAGTGCAGGTGCCGGGGATCCTCGACGTCCACGTACGACTGCTCGACCCCGGCCGACAGCAGTGTCCGCCCGGTCCGGCGGACCGGGTCGGCGACCAGCTCCAACCGGTCGGCGGCGCGGTTCATATCCGGCACGCTAGCCGAGCCCACCGGGCACCCGGCACGGCGGACGGGCCGGCGGAGCGGGGTCGCCCCCGTTCCGCCGGCCCGACGGTGTCGTGGTGGCCGGTCAGCCGCCGGCCATCCCGGCACCCACCTCGTCGATCGCGTCGTCGATCTGGCGGGCGAGGTCCACGTCGAGCGCGGTGACCCCGTTGGCCTGGTTGGTCCGCACTGTCAACACGGCGGCGGTGTCCCCCGGACGCCCGATGCTCGGGCCGCGGCCGTTGTCCTGACGCAGCCGGTCGAGCCGGGCGAGCACCCGGTCCAGATTGTCGGGCGGCAGCGCGACCACCCGGTAGAGGCCCTGGCTGTCCCCTGCCCAGTAGGGCAGGTCGTCCAGCACCGCGCTGATCTCGTCGGCGTCCAGGGTGGGTGTGGTGGTGGAGGCGCCCACCAGGCCGCCGCCGGCCTCCGGCGGATTCAGCAGGTCGCGCAACCCGTCGGGTACGTGCAACGACTCGACCAGGTCGCCGTCCTGCTCGGCGAGCGCGGCGATCGTCGCCTCGGCCTGGTAACGGGCCTGCTCCGGGGTGTTGCCGCTGATCCGGCCCACCTCGGCCAGGAAGCCGGGCAGGTCCCGGTGCCGCTCGATACCGTCGACCGGCAGCACGTCGTGCAGCGACGCCGGCACCGCGGCGAGCAGCCGCTGCCGCTCGGCGGTCTCCAGGGCGAACGCGAGGACCAGCACCGTCGCCTCGGTGCCCACCTTGGCGGTCTTGAAGTCGACCCCGGCGCGACGCCGGACCTCGTCGACGAGGTCGTGGTAGCCCATGCTGTTCACACCGGCCGCGCCGCTCGGCGGGGACGGTTGGGGTCGCGGGTTGTCGGCGCTACCGACCGGCGGCGGTGCCGGCCCGCCGCGGGTGGTGTCCGACTTGTGCGGTCCGGCCGCCGGTGGGCCGGCCCGCTTACCCGCATCGAGGCTCGTGAGCTGCTTGGACGCGCTCAGACTGGCGCCGATCTCGCTGGGCTGGCGATTCTGCTCCCGGGCCTGCCGGGCCAGTGCCCGGCGCCTCTGGTTGTCGCCCTCCATCTGCTTGCGCATTGTGGCATCCCTTCCGCTGGGATCGTGGCTGCGTCCACCGCCTTCCCGCCGTCCCGGAGAAGGAAACGGACGCCGCCCGGCCGGGTCGGACCGGCCCGCGCCACGCTTCATCCGGCGGGGGTGAGGGGTGCTCACCCGCCCGGCCCGCACGATCGGGTCAGGACCGGAGTTCTTCCGAGGTACGCGGAAGGAAGGTCGTCATGAAGGAAGTTGTCGAGATCGTCCCCGCCCGACCCGGCTGGTACGCCCGCTGGCAGCTCACGCCCGAGGTCACCAGGTGTTACCCGGTGAGCCTGTGGGCGCTGTTGGAGGAGTCCGACGGGACGGGCCGCGAGGTGATCGGGATGGACTGCATCGGTCAATGGCCCGGCGCGGACGACAACGAGGCGGGTGGGCAGTTCGTCCGCTACCTGTACCAGACGCCCGATTCGGGGGAGCCCGAGGACGTCGACGCGACCCCGATCAGCGAGCTACGTGAGGACGGACCCCGGCTCCAGCCGATGACGGCACCCTAGACATTCCTCCGGCCCCCGACCCCAGGTCCCAGGGTCGGGGGCCACCCCGTCCGCTTCCGGGGGGTGGCCTACGGGTCAGCCGATGGCCCGCACGTCGTCGTCGGCGTACGCCTCGGCCAGCAACTCACTCAGACCAGTGCGGTCCAGCATCCGCTGAAGCTGAGGGCTGACCCCGATCAGTCGGATCGCCCCGGCGGCGCGGTGCACCACCAGCAACGCGCTGAGCCCGCTGGAGTCGCAGAGGGTCACCCCGGTCAGGTCGACCAGCACCGGGGCGTCACCGTCGCCGGGCAGCTCGGCCGCCGCGTCGATCAGCTCGGGCGCGCTGTCGTAGTCGAGCTCGCCGGTCAGCCGGAGTCGGACATTCCCGGCGGCGAGCCGGGTCGTCTCGATGGTCAACAGCTGGTCGGGCATCCCACCATTTTCCTTGTCGAGCGACAAAACGCAAAGCGGGGGCGGCGACGCGCCCTCCTGTCCCGCATCCCGCGTCCCCGCCGTGGCGGTGCCCGCCACCCGCCGTGAGATGCCGCTTTCCGCGTTCGGGCGTAGGCTGGCCGAAGAGTTTTGACAGTGGACGCCGGTTCCGGCACGGGTTCGGTGAACGAGAAGGAGTGAGGCTCAGCTGGTGACTGCTTCCGACGTCAGGGACTGGGACCCGGGCGACGGACGGCTCTCCACGCCGAGCACGACACGACCCTCGGCGTGGTCCGCCGACGTTCGCCGCCCCACCGCGGCACTGCCGCCGCTGGCCCCCGACCGGGGTCAGGCCACGCCCGACTGGTTAGAGGTCGTCGAGCACTTCCGCGAGGGCCTGGTGGTCTGCGACGCCGATGGCGTCGTGCGGCACGTCAGCCCGGTGGCCGAGCGGTTGCTGCCCGAGGTGACGCCCGGCGTGCTGCTCAGCGCGGCCGGCGTGCCAGGGCTGAGTGAGGGCGTCCCCGGTGGCTTCACCCATCGCGGGCGCCGGCTCACCGCGCGGCAGGTGCCGCTCTCAGGTGACCGCTGCTGCTGGTACGTCGAGGACGTCACCGACAGCGTCAGCCGCGCCGACGCGCTGCTCGCCGAGCGGGCCCGCTCGGCGTTCCTGGCCGTGGTCGGCGACAAGTTGGGAAACCCGCTGCACCCCGACCGGGCGGCCGCTGCTGTCGTCCGACTCGCCGTGCCCACACTGGCCGAGGTGGCGGTGCTGGTGCTCGCCCCACGGGCCGGGCGTGCCCGCTGGTGGCGGGCTTCACGCACCGACGACGAGGTGCCGACGGTGGACAGCGGCGTACTGACCGGCGGCGAGTTGCCGACCGCCATCGCCGACGGGTTGACCGGCGCCGAACCGCACGCGGTGGACTGGCTGGTCGAGCAGGCGGTCGACGCCGGTTGGCTGCCGGGGCTGTCCGGTGCCGAGAGCGCCGCCCGGGTCGTTCCGCTGCCGGGCCGCGACGCGCCGGTCGGTGTGCTGCTGGTGGCCCGTCGCGCCAGCCGCTGGTACGACGAGGACGACGTGGAGCTGGTCCGCGCGTTCGCGGCCCGCGCCGGCGCGGCGTTGACCACCGCGCTGCTCTACCGCGACCAGGCCGAGGTGGCCGACACTCTCCAGGCCAGCCTGCTGCCGGTCGAGCCGGTCGAGGCCACCGGTGTGCAGTGGGGCACCGCGTACCGGCCCGCGCAGGCGGGGGTGCGCATCGGCGGCGACTTCTACGGTTCGCACCGACTCACCGACGGTGGTTCGGTGTTCTTCCTCGGCGACGTGTCGGGCAAGGGCGTCGAAGCCGCCGTCTTCACCGGCCAACTGCGCCAGTGCCTCCAGGCGCTGCACCGGTTGGAGTCGCACCCGGCCCGGTTGCTGCGACTGCTCAACGACGCGTTGCTGGAGACGACCCAGGCGCACGGCCAGGGTCGCTTCGCCACGATCGTGCTCGGCGTGGCCCGCCCGGAGCGCGACGGTGGCCTCACCCTCACCATGGCCGGCGGCGGGCACCTGCCACCACTGGTGCTGCGCGCCTCCGGCGAGGTGGAGACGGTGCCGTTGCGCGGCATGCTGATCGGGGTGGTGCCCGACCCCCGCGTCGGGGAGGTGACAGTGCGGCTGGCGCCGGGCGAGACCTGCCTGCTCTACAGCGACGGCGTGACCGAGGCCCGGGGCGGCCGGCGCGGCGACGAGCTGTTCGGCGGCGAACGACTGATCACCGCGCTGACCGGCTGCCACCGGATGCCCGCGCCGGCCCTGGCCGAACGGGTCGAGCAGCTCACCTGCGACTGGCTGGCACAGGGCGACCACGACGACATCGCCGTGCTGGCGCTGCGGGCGGCCGGCCTGAGCGGGCGCGGAGCACGCCACCTGCACTCGGTGCCCGCCGGCGTCGACCAGACGGAGGGGAGTGACGCGTGACCGCCGCCACGGCCACCACCGACCTCGGCGACGCGTACTCCGGGTATCTGGACCACCTCGCCGACGCCGACGAGTACGCCGCGACCGACCTGGCGATCGGCCTTCTCGACGCGGGCGTCCCGGCCGAGCGGGTGCTGCTCGACCTGGTCGCGCCCGCCCAGGCCGAGGTGGGCGAGCGGTGGGCGCGCAACGAGTGGAGCGTCGCCCAGGAGCACGCGGCCACCCACATCAGCGAGCAGGTGGTGGCGGCGGTTTCCGCGCACGTCAAACCGCGGCCGACCGGCGGCCGGGTGGTGGTCGCCTGCATGGATGGCGAGTGGCACGCGCTGCCGCCCCGGCTGGTGGCCGAGGTGCTGCGGTTACGCGGGTGGCAGGTGACCTTCCTGGGCGCCAGCGTGCCCGCGGCGCACCTCGTGTCGTACCTGCACCGCTACGACGCGCACGCGGTGGCGCTGGCGTGCGCGCTGCCGATGCGCCTGCCGTACGCACACCGGATGATCGAGGCCTGCCGCCGCTCGGACGTGCCGGTGGTGGTCGGCGGGCGTGGGTTCGGCACGGACGGCCGGTGGGCGCGCCGGCTCGGCGTGGCCTGGGCGCCGGACGCGCCCTCGGCGGCCGAGCTGATCGCCGACGAGCGGGCGTTGCGCGGGGCGCCGCCGGCGCGGCTGGCCCACCTGGCCGACGACGAGTACGCCAGCCTGGTGCGCCGTCGCGGCGAGCTGATTGACAGCGCGTTGGCGCAGCTGCGCGAGCGGGTGCCAGCGGCGCGGGCGTACACCGCCGCTCAGCTGGACGCGACAGTGAGCGACCTGGGCCACATAGTGGATTTTCTGGCCGCGGCGGTCTACGTCGACGACCCCTCGCTGTTCACCGAGTTCGTGCAGTGGCTGTCGGGGATCCTGGACAGTCGTGGGGTGCCCGCGGGGGCGGTCGCCCTGCCGTTGGAGCACTACGCCGCCGCGTTGCGGGACTTCCCCCGGGCGGTGCGGGCGCTGGCGCTGGGATGCGCGGCGCTGCCCGGCGAGGCCCGCTGACCGACCCGCCGGTGGCGGTCGGATCGATCACCGCGCTCGGGGGCGGACGAGTCAGCTCTGCGTATACTTGCCGGACTGCAAACGTCCCACCCGAGGGTGGAGCGAGGGGGAGAACGGTGACGTTCAGCGTCAACTACGTCGAGCGCGACGGTGATGGCGCCTGCCTACGGCTCGTGGGCGAGTTGGACTTGAGCACCGCCCCCGAGCTGACCGCCGCGATCGACCGGCTCACCGCGGCGGGTGAGAGCCGGGTGCTGCTCGACCTGACCGACCTCACGTTCTGCGACTCCACCGGAATGGCCGTGTTCGTCCGCGGCGACAATCAGGCGGCGGCCGACGGGGGGTGGCTGCGGCTCACCGGTGCCCATGGGCGGGTCGAACGGGTGCTACGGGTGACCGGCCTAGCCGACGTGTTGCGTTACGAACCGGAGTCGGTGGACCCCGTGTCCCGCAGTGCTTCCTGATGGGCTAGATTTTCCCGCCAGCATTTCCCCGCCAACGCGGTGACCGTCAGGGTCCCGTCCCCGCCGACTCCGAGGCAGGTAGTGATGGGCGCAGACAGCCCGCAGCCGGTACGCATCCTGGTGGTCGACGACGACCCGGGTGACGTGCTGATGATCGAGGAGGCACTGGCGGACTCCGACGTCGACAAGATCATCGACGTGGTGAGCGACGGCGAGGAGGCGATGGAGTTTCTCCGCGCCGAGGGCCGGCACGAGCAGGCCCGCCGACCGGACGTGATCCTGCTGGATCTGAACATGCCGCGGATGGACGGTCGGCAGGTGCTCGGGGCGGTCAAGCAGGACGAGGATCTGCGCACCATCCCGATCGTCGTGCTGACCACCTCCAACGCCGACACCGACATCGTCGGCAGCTACACGTTGCAGGCCAACGCGTACGTCACCAAGCCGATCGACCTGGACGACTTCAACGACGTGGTTCGCCGCATCGACGAGTTCTTCGGTCGGGTAGTGGTGCTGCCCAAGCGCGTCTGACGCCCGCGCCGCCTGCGCGCATGCTGAACATTTTTCCCGAACCCCTTCGGCGCGAGCGGTCGCGGCCGAGGATCCAGGTGGGGAAGTAACAGCAGCTGCCTGGGGGGCGACAGTATGAGGTTCTCCGTCGTTGAGAACGGCTACGACCAGCGGCAGGTGGATTACTGCCTGGACGAGTTGGGGATCCGGTTGTCCCGGCTCGCGGCGCGGGCCGAGGGTGCGGCCGGGGCGGCCCGGGAGTGGGACGAGATCCGCCAGGAGGCAGCCTGGCTCAGCGGCCTCCTGCAACGACTCGACCTGGGCGACACGGCCGCCACCCGGCACGTCGGTGACGCGTCGCCGCGCGAGGCCACCGAGATCCTGGCCCAGGCCCGCGCCGAACTGGACGAGGCCCGCGAGGAGGCACGGCAGGTGCGGGAGCGGGCGTATGCGGAGGCCGTGCAGGCCCGACGCGACTTCGAGGCGGCGCTGGACGCCCGTCGACGGCGTGAGGTGCGGGTGGACGAAATCCTCAGCCAGGTGACCGTCGACCAGGTGCCGGCCGACACCCCCACCGCTGCCGCCGGGGTGCCGGGTAGCCGGGTCGGAGTCGGCGGCCCGGACGCGGGCGCGGAGCCGCCGTCCGGCCGCCGCTGAGACGGGCGGGCGCGGGCGCTCAGGCGGTGAGCGCCGCCGCGACGGTGCTCGCCCGGTCCTCGTGCTGGGCGTACGCGTCCGGGTAGGCGGAGATCTGCACGGCCTGGGCGGCTGCCGTGACGCTCATGTCCTGCCAGCCGGGGATCTCGTTGAGCGCGCTGTAGAAGGCCCCTGCGGCGTACGACGGGCGCATCAGCTGGGCGACAGTGCCCCAGCCGCTGCTGGGCCGCTGCTGGAACAGCCCGACCGAGTCGTGGTCGGAGCCGCTGCCCTGGTTCGGGTACTCCGCCGACTCCGGCAGGACGTCGCTGGCCAGGTTGTAGAGGTTGCTCTCCTGCATGGCGGTGGCCAGTGCCACCACCAGGGCCCGGCGCGGCATCTTCATCTCCAGGCCGACGTCCACGATGATCTTCGCGTTGTCCATCTGTGCCTGGTCGAGGCCGGCGACCGGCCGGGGGCGGCGGGGCTTGACCGGCTTCTTGGGCGCCTTGCGGACGGCGGTGGGGGTGGGCGTTGGCTTCGCCGTCGGGCTGGGCGGCAGGATCCGGGCCGGGGCGGCGTCGCGGTCCAACGACCGGGAGGCGCGTTCGTCGGCGATGGCGGCGCGGTCGGCCACCGCCTCGGCGAGCGGCTCGACAGTGCGGGGGGCGTCGTGGTTTCCGCGCGCGGTGGCGACAGCGACGAGGCTGAGGCAGCAGGTGACACCGGTGGCCAGCGCCACCCGCACCGGGGTCGAGCCCAGCAGGGCACGCCGCGACGGTTCGGCAGCGCGGTGACGGCCGATCGTCCGTTCGGTTGATGCGGCGTCGTCCGAGGGGGTGGTCGGGCGCGCGTCGGTCAGCTTCTGGTCGGAGGGGTCGTCGGGATGCACCTGCCGAGGCTAAAGACCTGAATGCCCGATGCCATCAGCCCGTACGGTGGCATGCGCCACAATTTGCCCTGATCATGCCGACTTTAGCGGGCAAAACATGAGCGAAGCTGATCAACCTCGCGGATGGCTCCAGACGGTTATTCCCGACTTGCCGGTGGAAAGGGCTCGTGTCGTTGGTCTCTCCGCCCGACATCCAGCCGCGCTCCCGAGTCCACCGAACAGCCGATGCCAGGCCCACCAAAAGTGCGACGGCTCCTCGGCCGACCTTCCGGTGGAGGCGGCGCTGTCCGTCCACTGCAAGATCGTGCTGGATCCAAGAAGTAGGGCCTTCAGGCAGGAACGAGGCAACTACAACCAGGATCAAGCACGATCATGCGGAACGGTGCGCTTCCCGACCCGCGGACCCTCGGGTCGGGGCGGTCGGCGGGTCAGTGGCGGCCGTTCTCGGCTGGGGTGACGGTCAGCCGGTGTCGGCTGGTGTCGCTGCTGGAGAACGGCCAGAGCCGGTCGGCGTACTCGACCAGGTCGGCCAGTTGATCTCGGCTGAGCCCGGCTGAGGAGATCTCCGCGTGGACGTCGGCCCGGTATCGACCGTCGTTGTCCCGGCCCAGCTTCGCCTCCGCGCGGACCTGCACGGTGTGCGCCTCGTCGGTGATCTCCCCGGCCACCTCCACTGCCGCGTGATGCAGGCAGGAGGCGAAGGCCGCGGCCAGCAACTGTTCCGGGGTCAGCCCGGTGCAGTGCGGCGCCAGCGGTGAGGCCAGCGCGGTGGAGAGCCCGCCATCGTCGGTGCGTACGTGACCGCCTTCGGCGGTCGCTGTGGCCTCACGCAGCCAGGAACTCTGATCCGGCATCGCGTTTCTCCCGTCGCTCACCAGGCCGGCTACCCCTTCGCCGCCTGACGAAACGCCGCCTGTCGTCCGGTCAGCGCCTGGCGGGCAGGTTCGGTTCGTCCAGCAGTGCCACCGCTTCGGTGGCTTCCGCGGCGGCCCGTTCGGTCCACGGCGACGTCGGGGCCGGCCGGCGGGTCGTCGGGATTGTCATGGGCACGTACACCCGGGCGTCCACCGCCTCGGCGAGCAGCAGCGCGGCGACCAGGCTGGTCGGACGCCGCTCGGGTTCGTCGGCGAGGCAGGAGTGACACAGCTCGGCGACCTCCGGCGGGAGCCCGGCGATGTCGGGCAGCGGCTCCGGTGGCTGACGGCGGCGGACGAGCAGCAGTTCGCTGCCGGTCGCCGCGCGGTAGGGCAGGCGGGCGGTGAGGCTGTAGTAGAGCAGCACGCCGAGGGCGTACATGTCGGCGGCGGGGGTGGCCGGCGCCTCGTCCAGCTGTTCGGGCGCCAGGTACGCCGGGGTGCCCAGCACCATGCCGGTCGGCATCGGGTCCGGCGCGCCGGCGGCGATGGCGATGCCGAAGTCGAGCACCTTCACGCCGGCCGGGGTGAGCATGATGTTGGCCGGTTTGACGTCCCGGTGCACGATGCCCTCGGCGTGCGCGGCGGCCAGCGCGGCGGCGACCTCCGCGCAGACCCGCACCGCGATCTGCCAGTCCAGCGGACCGGCGCGCAGGTGCACGGCGAGCGTCTCACCCTCGGCCAGCTCCATCACGATGTAGGGCACCGATCGGCCGGGCCACGTCGAGGACGTGCCGAAGTCGTGCACGCTGGCCACGTTGGGGTGTTCCAGGCGGGCCGCCGACCGGGCCTCCGCGCGGATGCGATCCACCGGGCCGTCCCGGTCGTCGCGGCCGGGCGAGATGAGCTTCACCGCGACCGGCCGGTCCAGCACCTGGTCGTAGGCCCGCCACACCTCGGACATCCCACCCACACCGATGCGCTGTTCGAGCCGGTACCGCCCGTCCAGCGTCCGCATCGACCACTCCTCGTCCTCGCCCCGCCGACGGCCGGGTGCTCAGATCGCGGTACCCGCACTCCGAGCTGGGCAAACCGAGGCCGGTTCGGCCCCGCGCACCTCGCTGCGCCCGAGCGGTGGGTGCGGTAGCTTGCGAGCCAGAGCCGGTGTCACCGATTGTGCCGGCACCGTCACCCGAGGGGACGCCGCGATGAGCGAGGTCACCGTACGTTTCGTCGGTGGGCCTGCGGACGGCCTGGTCCGGCTGCTGCCGGCCGGGTCGGACGGCGCCCCACCCCAGCGTTGGATCATGCGGCACCCGGACGGCACGGGTCCGGTGCAGCCCGGCCCCGACCACCTCTACGAACGCGACCGGCCCGACGAGGCCGGCGGCTGGAGCATGCGGTTCGTGCGCACCGACGCGTACGGGGTGTCCGAGTGACCACGAGGCGGGGCTGACCGGTGGTGTCGCCGGCGTCGCGTCGGCCCGGCCGCACAGCTCGCGCACAGCTTCCGCAGGGGCGCGGCACAGGCGTGAAGGCCACCATGGGGCCCATGGTCATGAACGGGCATGCCGCGCCGAGCCGGATCGAGCTGCGTCGCCCCGACGGTGAGCCCGTCCGGGTGCTGGTGGTCGACGACGAACCCACGCTCACCGACCTGCTGTCGATGGCCCTGCGCTACGAGGGCTGGCAGGTCCGCACCGCTGGCAACGGCACGGCGGCGTTGAGCACCGCTCGGCAGTTCCAGCCGGACGCCGTGGTGCTCGACGTGATGCTGCCCGACCTGGACGGTTTCCAGGTGCTGCGCCGGCTGCGCGAGCACGCCCCCACCGTGCCGGTGCTCTTCCTGACCGCCCGCGACGCGGTCGAGGAACGCATCGCCGGGTTGACAGTCGGCGGTGACGACTACGTCACCAAACCGTTCAGCCTGGAGGAGGTGATCGCCCGGCTGCGCGCGCTGCTGCGCCGTTCCGGGCTGGCGATCGCCACCCGGGAGGAGGCGGTGCTGACAGTCGGTGATCTCAGCCTCGACGAGGACAGCCACGAGGTTCGCCGGGCCGGCCAGCTCGTCACCCTCACCGCTACCGAGTTCGAGCTGCTGCGTTACCTGATGCGCAACCCGCGCCGGGTGCTCAGCAAGGCGCAGATCCTCGACCGGGTGTGGAACTACGACTTCGGCGGTCAGGCCAATGTGGTGGAGCTGTACATCTCGTACCTGCGCAAGAAGATCGACGCCGGGCGGGCGCCGATGATTCACACGTTGCGCGGCGCGGGTTATGTCCTCAAACCCGCCGAGTAGGCGCCGCCCGCTGCGCGCCGTCCGCGGGTGGCTGGCCGGGCGTTCCCTGCGTACCCGACTGGTGTTCGCCCTGCTCGCGCTGCTGGCGTTGGTCAGCGTCGCCATCGGTGGCCTGACCACTGTGGCGCTGCGGCACTTCCTGATCGATCGGCTCGACGCCCAGTTGGCCCCCGCGACGGCCATGCGGGGTGACCGCCCGGGACGGCCGGCCTTCCCCGGCAACGGACCGGGTATCCCACCCGGGCTGCCGTCCGGCGCGGTGGTCGCCGAGATCACCGACGGCCGCGTGACCAGCGCCCGGACCCTGACCAGAAGCGTCTCCAGCGCCGATCCGTTCCCCGACGAGCGGTCCGTCCCGGTGGGGGAGGTCGCCGTGCTGGCGGACCTGCCGGTCGACGCCAGACCGCGCACCGTCGACCTCGGCGATCGCGGTGACTATCGGGCCGTGGCCCGCCGGTACTGGGACGGCCGGGTACGCGTCGTCGCGGTCCCGCTCTCCGGTGTCCAGGAGACCGTGTGGGCGCTGGTCGCCGCGCAGGCCGGGGTGGCAGCGGTCGGGCTGCTGCTCGCCGGTGTGGCGGGCGCGCTGATCGTGCGGGCGACACTGCGACCGCTCAACCGGGTGGCCGCCACCGCCAGCCGCGTCACGGAGCTGCCCCTGGATCGGGGAGAGGTGGCGCTCGCCGTCCGGGTCCCGGCCGCCGACACCGACTTGCGCACCGAGGTCGGTCAGGTCGGCGCGGCGCTGAACCGGATGCTGGGCCACGTCGCCGACGCGCTCTCCGCCCGGCAGGCCAGCGAGACGCGGGTACGCCAGTTCGTCGCCGACGCCAGCCACGAGTTGCGGACGCCTCTCGCGGCGATCCGCGGTTACGCCGAGGTGGCCCGGCGTGGCCGTGACGAGGTTCCCGCCGACGTGGCGCACGCGCTGCGCCGGGTGGAGTCGGAGAGCACCCGGATGACGAGCCTCGTCGACGACCTGTTGCTGCTGGCGCGCCTCGACACCGGTCGTCCGCTCGCTGTCGAACCGGTGGACCTGACCGCCCTGGTGGTGGACGCGGTCAGCGACGCGCACGTCGCCGGCCCCGAACACCGTTGGCAGCTCGACCTACCCGAGGTGGCGATCCGGGTGCCGGGCGACGCCGCCCGGCTGCACCAGGTGGTGGCGAACCTGCTCACCAACGCCCTGGTGCACACCCCGCCCGGCAGCACTGTCACCACCACGCTTGCCGTCGACGACGCCGACGCCGTGCTCAGCGTCGCCGACGACGGGCCCGGGGTGCCGGTGGAGCTGCAACCGGAGATGTTCGAGCGGTTCGCCCGGGGCGACAGCTCCCGATCCCGTGCGCACGGCAGCACAGGCCTCGGCCTCGCGATCGTCGCGGCGGTGGTGGAGGCCCACCACGGCACGGTCGGGGTGCAGAGCCGCCCGGGTCGGACGATGTTCACCGTCCGGCTGCCGAATCCCACAGCTGACGCATAGTCGGCGCACGGCGTCGCGCCAGCCCGGCCGTCGAGGCTGGCCGCATGGACAGAACAGAGACCCTGCCGACGGCATCCGCCGCACCCGAGCCGCCGACGGCCACCCGCCCCGACGAGCACTCGCCGCCGACGCACCGGTCGCCGGCCTGGGCCCGGCCCGCGCTGGCGATCCTGCTGCTCGCCACCGGCCTGCTCTACCTGTGGGGCCTGGGCGCCTCGGGCTGGGCGAACTCGTTTTACGCGGCGGCCGCGCAGGCCGGGTCGGTTAGCTGGAAGGCGTTCCTCTACGGCTCGTCGGACGCCGCCAACTCCATTACCGTCGACAAGACACCCGCGTCGCTGTGGCTGATGGCCCTGTCCGTCCGCGTCTTCGGGCTGAACAGCTGGGCGATGCTCGTGCCACAGGCGCTCTGCGGGGTCGCCTCGGTCGGCGTGCTTTACGCGACAGTGAAGCGCTGGTACGGGTCGGCCGCCGGTCTGATCGCCGGCGCGGTCCTCGCGGTCACCCCGGTGGCGACGCTGATGTTCCGGTTCAACAACCCCGACGCGCTCCTGGTCCTGCTGTTGGTCGCCGGGGCGTACGCCACCGTGCGCGCGCTGGAGACGGCCAGCACCCGGTGGATCGTGCTGGTCGGTGTGCTGGTCGGGTTCGGCTTCCTCACCAAGATGTTGCAGGCGTTCCTGGTGGTGCCGGTCTTCGCCGGCGTCTACCTGCTGGCCGCGCCGGCCGGGCTGGGGCGGCGGGTCCGGCAACTGCTGCTGGCCGGGTTGGCGGTGGTGGTCTCTGCCGGCTGGTGGGTGGCGCTGGTCGAGCTGGTGCCGGCCAGCGCCCGCCCGTACATCGGCGGTTCGCAGGGCAACAGCATCCTGGAGCTGACCCTCGGCTACAACGGTCTCGGCCGGATCACCGGAGAGGAGGTCGGCAGCGTCGGCGGCGGTGGCGCGCGGCCGGGTGGCGGTGGTGGCCCGTTCTCTGGGCAGAGCGGCGTGCTGCGGATGTTCGGCGGTGAGATCGGTGGTCAGGTCTCCTGGCTGCTGCCGGCCGCGCTGATCCTGCTGGTGGTCGGCCTGCTGCTGGCCGGAAAAGTGGCGCGCACCGACCGCACCCGGGCCGGGTTGCTGCTCTGGGGCGGCTGGCTGCTGGTCACCGGCCTGATCTTCAGCTTCATGTCCGGGATCTTCCACGCCTACTACACGGTGGCACTCGCACCGGCGATCGGCGCGCTCGTCGGCATCGGCGTGACGCTGCTCTGGCGGCAACGCCGACTGCTGTCCGCGCCTGGACGTGTCCAACCCGGAACGTCAGCGGCCGTGCCCGCTGCCGCTCCGGCCGCCGGGACACCAGCCGACGACCCGCTGCCCGCGTCCGCTGAAGGTGCCGGCACACGCTGGGAGCGGTGGCGTCCACTCGCCGCCACGGCGACGCTCGCCGGCACGCTCGCGGTCACCGTCTGGTGGGCGTGGGTGCTGCTCGGGCGCAGCCCCGACTGGTACCCGTGGCTGCGGACCACCGTGCTCGTCGCCGGTCTGGTCGGTGCGGCGCTGCTGCTGCTGGTCACCCGGCTGCCCCGCCGGTTGGTGCCGGTGGTGCTGGGCCTTGGCGCGGCGGCGGCCCTGGCCGGCCCGGTGGCGTACGCGGTGCAGACCGCCGGTACCCCGCACACCGGGTCGATCCCGAGCGCCGGCCCGTTCGCGCCGGGCGGCTTCGGCCGGGGCGGTTTCCCTGGCGGGCGACCGCCCCGCGACATGGAACTGCCGACCGGCGGTCAACTTCCCGGCGGTGGCCAGTTCCCGGGCGGCGGCCAGAACGGCGGCGGCCAGAACGGCGGTCAGGGGCCAGGCTTCCCCGGCGGCCGCCGCAACGGCGTGCCCGGTTTCCCGGGCGGCGGCCAAGTTCCCGGCGCCACCGGCGGCCAGGGGCGCTCGGCCGGTGGAGGCATAGGCGGGCTGCTCGACGCCCGCGAGCCCGGCGCCACGCTGCGCGAGCTGTTGGAGCGCGACAGCGCAGACTACACCTGGGTGGCGGCGACCGTCGGCTCGAACAACGCGTCCGGCTATCAGCTCGCCACCGGCGAACCGGTGATGCCGATCGGCGGGTTCAACGGCAGCGACCCGTCACCGACCCTCGCGCAGTTCCAGCGGTACGTGGCCGACAAGAAGATCCACTACTTCGTCGGTGGCGGTGGCTTCCGGGCCAACGGCGGTAGCTCGGCGTCCCAGGAGATCGTCACCTGGGTCGCGGAGGCGTTCACGGCGCAGACCGTCGACGGGGTCACCGTCTACGACCTCAGCGCCGGTACGGAGGCGCCGTGACCGAGCTGGGTGAACCACGGGCCGCCGTCCAGGCCCGACCCACCGCCGCCGTGCTGGACGTGGTGATCCCGGTCTACAACGAGGAAGCCGACCTCGGCCCGTGCGTACGGCGGCTGCACGCCCACCTGAGCGCGCACTTCCCGTACCCGTTCCAGATCACCATCGTCGACAACGCCAGCGTCGACGACACCCTGAAGGTGGCCGACGGCCTGGCCGGTGAGCTGCCCGGCGTCGAGGTGCTGCACCTGGACGCCAAGGGACGGGGGAGGGCGCTCTCCGCCGCCTGGTCGGCGTCGTCCGCGCCAGTGCTGGCGTACATGGACGTGGACCTCTCCACCGACCTGGCCGCGCTGTTGCCGCTGGTCGCGCCGCTCATCTCCGGCCACTCCGACCTGGCGATCGGCACCCGGCTGGCGCGTACCTCCCGGGTGGTGCGCGGCGCCAAGCGGGAGGTGATCTCGCGGGCCTACAACCTGCTGCTGCGCGGCGCGTTGGCGGCGCGGTTCTCCGACGCGCAGTGCGGGTTCAAGGCGATCCGCGCCGATGTGGCCGCGCAGCTGCTGCCGTTGGTGCGGGACACTGGCTGGTTCTTCGACACCGAACTGCTGGTGCTGGCCCAGCGGGCCGGGCTGCGCATCCACGAGGTGCCGGTGGACTGGGTCGACGACCCGGACAGCCGCGTCGACATCGTCGCCACCGCCCTGGCCGACCTGCGTGGGATGGGCCGGCTGGGCCGGGCGCTGCTGACCGGCGCGCTGCCCCTGGCCGACCTGCGCGCACAGCTCGGCCGGGCGCCGCTTAGCGGGCCGCGTGCGCAGCCGGGCGAGACGCCGCTGACCGGGCCGCTTCCGGAGGCCGGCCAGACGCCGTCGGGGCAGGTGCCGGCCGGGTTGCCGCGGCAGCTGGTCCGGTTCGCGGCGGTGGGGGTGGCGAGCACGCTTGCGTACCTGCTGCTGTTCGTGGCGACCCGGGGCGTGCTCGGCGCGCAGCCGGCGAACCTGCTGGCGCTGCTGGTGACCGCGGTGGCGAACACGGCCGCGAACCGGCGGCTCACGTTCGGCATCAGCGGACGCCGGCACGCCGCCCGGCATCATGCGCAGGGGCTGCTGGCCTTCGCTCTCGGTCTGGCGTTGACCAGCGGTTCGCTGGCCGTGCTGCACGCGGTCCACGCCGTGCCCGCCCGGCCGGTGGAGCTGGCCGTCCTGGTAGCCGCGAACCTGGCCGCCACCGTGCTGCGGTTCGTGCTGCTGCGCCTAGGCATGCACCACCGCTAGCCCTCCGCCCCGTCGATCTTGCACTTACTGTCCCGACAATAAACTGCAAAAGGTGTGTTGCGGCCACTGAAAGTGCAAGATCGGCGGGGTGGGGTCGGGCGGTCAGTCGCTCAGGATCCCGGTGAGGACCTCGGCGACGCGACGGGCGTGCCGCCCGTCGGGGTCCTCGTCGGTGTTCAGGTCGGTCACGCTCATCCCGAGCAGCCGGTCGGCGCGGGCCAATGGCGTGACCAGCGCGATCAGGTCCGCCCAGCGCGGGCCGTCCGGCTCGGGGTAGGTCACCGCGGGCAGGTCGCGCGGGTCCACCACGTCCAGATCGAGGTGCAGCCAGGCCGGTCCGTCGCCGTTGGCGGCCAGGCTCGCACCGACCGTCGCCGCGCCCCGGCTCAGCAGCTCGGCGGCGTTGATCTGATGGATCGCCGGGTCGATCCGGGCCGCCTCGACCCGGCTGCTCTCGTCGGTGGCCGGGCGGTGCCCGAGCAGGTGGACGCGGTTCGGCTCGATCAGCGCGCCATCGGGGCCGACGGCGGCGGCGGGGCCGTGCCCGGTGACCACCGAGAGGTCCATGTCGGCGGCCTCACCGGTCGGCGAGGTCGTGCCGTCGAGGAAGTCCGGGTGGGCGTCGACGAACCACAGGTCGGTCGCCGGGGGCAGGGCCCGGCAGATGCCGGGCAGGATCGCGCAGTCACCGCCGAGCACCAGTGGTCGGTGGCCGTCCGCGATCAGCGCGCCGATCCGCGCGGCGATCGCGCCGCCGGCCCGGACCAGGCCCGCCGCGCCGATCACCCCGCTGGCCGGGTCCCGGGTCGGGTCGCGCAACAGCGCCTCGTCGATCCGCCCGTCGTCGTCGGCGGACAGGGCCTCGCGCAGGCCGGCCCGGCGCAGCGCGGCCGGGGCCCGCTCCTCGCCGCGCCCGGCGCCGGAGGAGTCCAGCGGCGCGTCCACGATCATCCAGCGCACGTCCGCAGCGTACCGGCGGGATCGGCCGGTCCCGGCCACATTCTGTGGTGCGGCTGGGAGTACGCCGATGTGCCCGCGACGGCGACGACGACCGGCGTACGGTGAGGGACAAGTCCGGCTTTCTGGGTCAAAAGCCTCATGGTGTACGGCCCGGGACGCCGGTGTCGAGGCGGCGAGGGCAAGGAGCGATCGGTGGAACATCTGGCCTACCTGGACGCGGGGTCCGGCAGCCTGATCGTGCAGGCGGTCGTTGGTGGGGTGGCTGGCGCCGCGGTCGCCGCCAAACTCTACTGGCGACGGCTGGTCGACAGGTTCCGCCGGCAACCCACCGACCAGCGCTGAGCGGGCCAGCCCCGACGATGGCGATCTCACCCACCGAGGTACGGCCCGAGCCGGCCTCCTTCCGCGACCCCGCCAACCGGGTCTTCCACGTCGGCGACGAGGTGCTGCGCGGGCTGGACCCCCAGGCCGCCGAGCACTGGCGGGCGCTGACCGGCAGCACGTTCTTCCCGGCGCTCGTCGCCGCGCGCAAGGTCTGCGCCACCGAGGACGCCCCGCCCACCCTGGTGCCCGCCGCTACCGGAACGCCGTGGGCCGCCGTGCTGCGCCACGAGCGCATCCCGTTCGTCTCCCACCCGTACGAGTGGTCGTTCAGCATGCTGCGCGACGCCGCCCTGCTGCACCTGGAGATCCTGACCGCCGCGCTCGGCGAGGGATTCACCACGAAGGACGGCTCGGCGTACAACCTCCAGTGGCGCGGCGCCCAACCGGTCTTCATCGACATCGGCTCCTTCGAGCCGGTCCGCGACGGCGAACCGTGGGCCGGCTACCGGCAGTTCTGCCAGACCGTGCTCTACCCGCTGATGCTCACCGCCCACCTGGGCGTCGACTTCCACCCATGGCTGCGCGCCCGGGTCGACGGCATCGAGGCCGACGAGCTACGGCCACTCTTCAACGGTGCCCGCCGGCTGCGCCCCGGCGTGCTGACCCACCTGCACCTGCACGGGGCGATGCAGCACCGCAACGCCGCCGCCAGCACCACCGAGGTCCGCGACCAACTGCGGGCCGCCGGCTTCTCCCGGGAACTGCTGCTCGCCACCGTGCGCGGCATCGAGAAACTGGTCCGCAAGCTGGACCGCCGCCCACCCGAAAGCCACTGGTCGGACTACCAACGCACCTGTGGCTACTCGGCCCGCGACCGGGTGGCGAAGGAGCAGTTCGTGGCCGCCGCGGTCGCCGCCGGCACCCGCCCCCGCCTGGTGCTCGACCTCGGCGCCAACGACGGCCGGTACTCCCGGCTGGCAGCCGGGCACGCCGACTACGTGGTCGCCGTCGAGCAGGACCCCACAGTCGTCGACGAGTTGTACCGACAGCTGCGCTCCGAGGGGCAGCGCCGCATCCTGCCGCTGGTGCTGGACCTGGCCGACCCCTCGCCGGGTGGCGGCTGGCGGGGCGTCGAGCGAGCCGGTTTCGCCGAGCGGGCGTCCGCCGACGTGGTGCTCGCCCTGGCCGTGGTGCACCACCTGGCGATCGGGCGCAACGTGCCGCTGCCGGAGGTCATCGACTGGCTGGCCGGGCTGACCGCGCCGGGCGGGGCGGTGGTGGTGGAGTTCGTCCACCCGGAGGATCCGATGGCGACCCGGCTGCTGGGCAACAAGCCCGCCGGTCTCTTCCCGGACTACCGACGCGACGCCTTCGAGACACTGCTCGCCGCCCGGGGGCGGATCACCGACCGGCTGGAACTGCCCTCGGGCACCCGCACGCTCTACCGGACGGTGATGGGTGGCTGAACCCTCCTCCGCCGACCCGCCGGCCCCGCCCGACCGGCGGTCCCCGACTCCGGGCCGGTGGCACCGGGGCTGGCGCGGGGAAATGGGTCGGCTGCTGGAGATCGTCGCGCTGGTCGGTCTCGTGGTCACCCAGCCACTGCTGGACGTGCTCGGCCGCAGCCCCGACTTCTTCCTCTTCCACCGCGCCGGCCCCGCCCAGATCCTGCTGCTGCTCGCCCTGGTGACGGTGCTGCCCACAGTCGCGGTGGCGCTACTCGGCGCGCTGAGCCGACTGGCCGGCCGGACCGCCCGCGCCATCACCCACACCGCGCTGGTCGGGCTGCTGGTCGCCGCCCTCGCCGTGCAGGTGGGCCGACACGTCACGCCGCTTCGGGGCGTACCGCTGCTGCTGGTGGCCGTGCTGGCCGGAGCCGCCGGCGGGGCCGCGCACCGACGGTGGCGGGCGCCGGGTCATGTTCTGCGACTGGCCGCCGCCGGCCCGGTGGCCTTCGTGGCGCTCTTCCTGCTCGCCTCACCCACCTCCGCGGTGGTCCTGCCGCGTGGCGACGGCGGCGCGGCCGGCACCGCGCAGGGCTCGGCAGTGCACCCACCGGTGGTCATGCTGATCCTCGACGAGCTGCCGCTGGTCAGCCTGCTCGGCGCGGACGGGAGGATCGACGCCGGGCGGTACCCGCACTTCGCCGAGCTGGCCAGCGGATCCACCTGGTACCGCAACTCCACAGGGGTCAGCGGGTGGACGCCCAACGCGCTGCCGGCGATGCTCACCGGCCGCTACCCGGCCAAGCCGGTGGCCCCGCACTACTCGCAGTACCCGGACAACATCTTCACCGCCTTCGGCGGCCTGTACGACATCCGCGCCGAGGAGAGCATCACCAGGCTCTGCCCGCCCAGCCGCTGCGAGCAGCCGGTCGCCCCGGAGCAGGGGCTCGGTGTGCTGGTCCGGGAGACCGGCAAGCTGTTCGGCCGGGTCGCCGGGCCGACGGAGAGCGCTGTCGACCCGGAAGACTCCTATCGCGAGCAGACCCGCGCCGAGGCCGGCCTGGACGCCGCCGAACCCGTGCCGGCCGACCCGAAGTTCCGCTGGGACAGCCTGGACGACAACCAACCGGCCCGGTTCACCAGCTTCCTGGCCGGGCTGAAGCCGACGGCGCGACCCACCCTGCACTTCCTGCACCTGCTGATGCCGCACTCACCGTGGGCCTACCTGCCGTCCGGCGCGCGCTACGACGCCCCCGAGGACCTGCCCAACGACGGCGCCGGCTGGGTCGACCTGGCCCGGCAACGGCACCTCGCCCAGCTCGGCTACACCGACCGGCTGATCGGCGAGACGCTGCGGACGCTGCGCGCCAACGGCCTCTACGACCAGGCCCTCGTCGTGGTGACCGCCGACCACGGGGTCAGCTTCCGTCCCGGCGCGCAGGGCCGCGGCATGGACGCCATCAAGGCCGCCGCCGGGGAGGTCGCCTGGGTGCCGACGTTCGTCAAGGAACCCCGGCAACAGACCGGCCGGGTGGACGACCGCAACTGGGAACACGTCGACCTGGTGCCGACGGTGGCCGACGAGGCCGGCGTCCGGTTGCCCTGGCCTGTCGACGGCCGCTCCGCCCGGCAGGCCCCCCGCACCGACGGTACGAAGCACTTCTACGACCGCCCCGGCGAACCTGTCACCTTCCCCGGTGGCGTGCCCGCCCCGCCACCCCTGCCGACACCCCACCCGCTGGTCGGCACCGAGGTACGCGCCGGCCCGGCCGCCGGCAGCGCCCGGGTCGCCGACCTGGCCGCGTTCACCGCCACGGACCCGGACACCGGCACCCTCCCGGCGCTGGTCTGGGGTGACGTCCCGGACCGGATCCCGGACGGCACACTGCTGGCCGTCGCCGTCAACGGCCGCATCGGGGCCGTCGTCCCGGTGGTGCCGGCCGACCCCGGCGGACGCCGGTTCGCCGCGCTGCTCGCCGACGACAAGCTGTTCCACGCCGGCACCAACCAACTCGACGTCTTCCAGGTCGCGACGGACGGTACGCTGCGACGCCTCACCCTGTCGTGACCTGGCGTCCGGGGTCGGTCCAGCCCGGTTGCCGGGGGCGGTCCGGCCTCGCTTCCGGGCCCGGTCCGGCCTGGTCCCGGTTGGCGGGATACCGGGTTTCCCGGCCGCCCGGTCGGGAATCGGGTGACGCAGACCTCACCGCCGAACCACGGCGGGCGTTGTCCCCCGAGCCGCAATTACGGTAGAAGCGAAGGCAATTCAACGTAGATCTGCCGGCGAAGCGAGGAACCACATGACGGAAGTCAAGCTCGATCACCCCGGTGGGCAGCTGTCGATGCCGGTACATCCTGCGGTCGAGGGCCCCGCCGGTATCGGGGTGAGCAAGCTGCTGAAGGAAACCGGGATGACCACGTACGACCCCGGTTTCGTCAACACCGCCGCTGCCTCATCCGCGATCACCTACATCGACGGCGACGCGGGCATCCTGCGTTACCGGGGGTACCCGATCGAGCAGCTGGCCGAGAAGTCCTCCTTCCTGGAGGTCTCCTACCTGCTCATCTACGGTGAGCTGCCGACCGAGCAGCAGCTGACCGAGTTCACCGAGTGGATTCGGCGGCACTCGCTGCTGCACGAGGAGATGCGTCGCTTCTTCGACGGCTTCCCCCGGGACGCCCACCCGATGGCGGTGCTCTCGTCCGCGGTGAGCGCCCTGTCCACCTTTTACCAGGACAGCCTGGACCCGTTCGACTCCGAGCACGTGGAGATCTCCACAGTCCGGCTGATGGCGAAGGTTCCCACCATCGCCTCGTACGCGTACAAGAAGTCCATCGGTCAGCCGCTGCTGTACCCGGACAACTCGCTGGGTTACGTGGACAACCTGCTGCGCATGACGTTCGGCGTGCCGGCGGAGCCGTACGAGGTCGACCCGGTGATGTCGAAGGTGCTGGACATGCTCTTCGTCCTGCACGCCGACCACGAGCAGAACTGCTCCACGTCGACCGTCCGCCTGGTCGGCTCCAGCAACGCCAACCTGTTCGCCTCGGTCTCGGCCGGCGTGAACGCGCTGTTCGGCCCGCTGCACGGTGGCGCCAACCAGGCGGTGCTGGAGATGCTCCAGCAGATCCACGCCGGCGACGGCGACGTCCGGTCCTTCGTCCGTAAGGTCAAGGACAAGCAGGACGGCGTCAAGCTGATGGGCTTCGGCCACCGGGTCTACAAGAACTACGACCCGCGGGCGGCGATCGTCAAGAAGGCCGCGCAGGACGTGATGGGCCGGATGGCCAAGCCCGACCCGCTGCTGGACATCGCCATGGAGCTGGAGGAGATCGCCCTCGCCGACGACTTCTTCGTCTCCCGTCGGCTCTACCCGAACGTGGACTTCTACACCGGCCTGATCTACAAGGCCATGGGGTTCCCGACCAAGATGTTCACTGTGCTCTTCGCGCTCGGCCGGCTTCCCGGCTGGATCGCCCAGTGGCGCGAGATGATCAACGACCCGGAGACCAAGATCGGCCGTCCGCGGCAGGTCTACGTCGGCTCCGCCGAGCGGGACTACGTCCCCTTCGGCGAGCGCTGACCCACTCCTCGCTTCACCAGCAGGCCGCCGACCCGCTCGCGGGTCGGCGGCCTGCCGCGTTCCCGTGCGCCGAGCTGTCCCGTCCCCGTCCCGCCCATGATCGACTCGGGCTTCTCTGAAGACGCGGTGTCCGCCGTGCCGGGACACCCCGACTTTCAGGAAGCCGAGTCGATCACGGACGGGGTGACCCCGAGGGCAGGCCCCGAACCCTGGGCAGCGGGCGGCCCCGAGCACCGGGCCCCGGTCCAGGCACCGGGCGGCCCGGGTGGTCGGCGGCGGGGCGGGCGGTCAGAAGGCGGAGATGTTGCGGGCTCGCTCGCTGCGACTCAGCGCGCTGATCAACGCGGACTGGCCGTTGCGGCGCACGGCCAGGCGGACCAGCAGGTCGCGTACGGGGTCGAAGACCTCCGCCGGGAACTCCGGCGTGGGCACGCCGACGCTCACCGCGAGGTCGTCGGAGTGGACCACGATCTCCAGTTGACGGGTGAGCAGGAACTCGCTGCGCGGAAGGGCCCAGCCCTGCCACGGGATCGGCACGACGTCACGGGCGGCACCCCGGGAGAGCAGGTCGCCGACCTCCTCCAGCGCCTGGGCGGAACGCACGTGCAGGTCGGCCGGCCCGCGTGCGGCGTCGGCCTCGTCGGGGCCGGAGGCGACAGTGTCCTTGTCCGGGGACCCCTCGGACACCCAGGCGGCCCGCTCGTAATGGTTGTCGGCCGACTCCAACACCGGCAGGTCGGTCGGCATCGGCAGCAGCTCCGCCGCACGGACCGCCTGCCGCCCCAGGTGGCACGCCAGGCCACCAATGGACAGGTGTGGCAGGGCGCTCGGGCTTGACCACTGGTCAATCACCTCGGGGCGTCGGATCAGGTCCAGTGCGATCGAGGCGGCGATCGGGAAGGTGGCATCCAGGGCGTCGACACTGCGAGACATCCGCACATTCTGGCAGGCCCCACCGACCGTCGCCGGGCTGCGCGTCCCGGCCCGACGGCCCGACACCGAGCCGCCCACCCGGTGTCGAGCTACGTGGCGCGCCCCGCACACCATGATCGACTCGGCTTTCCGGAAGTCGCGGGGTCCCGAGCACCGGGACACCCCGACTTCAAGAAGGCCGAGTCGATCAACCGCACACGGCGAGGGTCAGCGCAGGCCGGCGGCGGCGAGCAGGTTGCCCTCGGGGAGCGCCGGGAGGGCCCGACCCTGCGACATCCGCTGCTCGGCGCGCTCGGCGGTGTACGCGGCGTCGTGGTGGATGGCGGCGGCGTAGCTGGCGGCGGTGCGTTGGGCGATGGCGGCCCAGCCGTACTGGTCGTGGACCATCCGGCGGGCGCGGCGGGCCATCACGCGGGAGCGGTCGGCGTCCGACAGCAGCGCGTCCACGGCGTCGGTGAGGCTGTCCGGGTCGTCCGGCCGGAAGGTCATTCCGGTGACGCCCGGTTCGACGATCTCGCCGAGGCCACCGGTGGCGGCGACGGCGAGCGGAGCGCCGGCCGCCGCGCCTTCCAGGGCGACCATGCCGAACGGCTCGTAGATGCTCGGCACGGCGAAGCAGTCGGACGCGGCCATCAGCGCCGGCAGGTCGGTGCCGCCCAGGAAGCCCGGCATGCTGACCATCCCGCCCAGACCTCGGCGGTGCACCTCGGCTTCCAGCTCGGCGCGGTACGGGCCGTCGCCGGCGATCACGGCACGCAGCCCGGGGTGCCGCTCACGCAGCCGGGGGAGCGCGGCGATCAGGTGCTGCACGCCCTTCTCGTACACCAGGCGGCCGGCGAAGGTGACCAGCGGGCCGTTCCCGGCGAAGCGGGCGCGGGCGGCGGCCACGGCACGGGCGGGCACCCGCCAGCGGTGCGGCTCCACGCCGTTGGCGACCACGTCGACCCGTCCGGCCGGTACGCCGAACAGCGCGTTCACCTCGTCGCGCATGTACCCGGAGCAGACGATCACCCGGTTGGATTCGCTGCTGAGCCACTGCTCGACGCCGTGGATGGTGCGGTTCATCTCCTCCGGCAGCCAGCCCTGGTGCCGACCGGCCTCGGTGGCGTGGATCGTGCTGACCAGCGGGATGTCCAGGTGGTCACGCAACGTCATCGCCGTGTGGGCGACGAGCCAGTCGTGGGCGTGGATGACGTCGTAGGAGCCGGCCTGGGTGGCGCGCAGCGCGGTGCGGGTGAGGGTGTGGTTGAAGGCCATCGTCCAGGCAAGCAGTGAGCTGGTGGCGAGGGGGAAGGTGACCGGGTCTTCGGGGGCGCGCAGGATGCGTACGCCGTCGGCGTACTCCTCCAGGGGTGCGCCCTCGCAGTGGCGGGTGACGACTGTGACCTCGTGGCCGGCGGCGGCGAGGGCCACCGACAACGCGTGCACGTGTCGACCGAGACCGCCGACGAGCACCGGCGGGTACTCCCAGGACAACATGAGGATGCGGCGGGTCTGCGGGGGAGTCCCGGGGCCGGGCTGCGCCGGCACTGGCGTGCCGGGCTGCGCGGTGGGACCGGCCTGCGCGGGGGGCCGGGAGATCACTGTGGGCCGGTGGGCCCGGTCCTTGGTGGCAGCGAACTGCTCGTCGACCCGCAGGGTCGTCACATCAATCTCCGTCCATGCATGGTGGTACGCGCCGGCGTCAGTGGCGGCGGAGCGAGAGGTGTAAGGGGTGGCCGAGGGCCTGGCGGGACGCGCGCGGACGCTTGCCCCCAAACAAGGAAAGTCCATCGGGACCAAGAACGCACCTCGAAAAGGGTCATCGTGACGGAGGACACCTGAGTGGTGTAGCGCGCATCAGACGGGTGGTTTCCGCCCACCGCCTGAAAGGATGGATTGGCGCGTCCGGGCCGGGGGCACTACCTGCGTGCGCGCGGGCGATCTCGGCCGGTGCGCACATAACCATGGTCTAAGGAGCGACATGCAGGTCTGGCCGGGCGAGCGGTACCCCCTGGGCGCCACCTACGACGGGATGGGCACCAACTTCGCCATCTTCTCCGAGGTGGCCGAGCGGATCGAGCTGTGCCTCTTCGACGAGTGGGACACCGGCGCGGAGCGCCGCGTCGAGCTGCGCGAGGTGGACGCCTACGTGTGGCACGCGTACCTGCCGGGCATCGAGCCGGGCCAGCGCTACGGCTACCGGGTGTACGGCCCGTACGATCCGGCGAACGGGTTGCGCTGCAACCCGCACAAGCTGCTGATCGACCCGTACGCCAAGGCCATCGACGGTGACGTGGCGTGGGACCCGGCGGTCTACGACTATGACCTGAACGAGCCGGAGCGGATGTCGGAGACCGACTCGGCGCCGTTCATGCCGAAGTCCGTGGTGGTCAACCCGTACTTCGACTGGGGCAACGACAAGCCACCGCGCACCCCTTACCACCACTCGGTGATCTACGAGGCGCACGTGCGCGGGCTGACCATGCGGCACCCGGACATCCCGGAGGAGCTGCGCGGCACGTACGCGGCCATCGCCTCCCCGCCGATGATCGACTATCTGACCCGGCTCGGGGTGACGGCGATCGAGCTGATGCCGGTGCACCAGTTCATCCACGACAACCGCCTCGTCGACCTGGGGCTGCGCAACTACTGGGGTTACAACACCATCGGCTTCTTCGCCCCGCACCACGGCTACTCCGCGCTGGGCCGGACCGGCCAGCAGGTGCAGGAGTTCCGGGGCATGGTGAAGGCGCTGCACGCGGCCGGCATCGAGGTCATCCTCGACGTGGTCTACAACCACACCGCCGAGGGCAACCACCTCGGCCCGACGCTGAGCTTCAAGGGCGTGGACGCTCCGAGCTACTACCGGCTCAGCGAGGAGGACCGGCGCTACTTCGTCGACTACACCGGCACCGGCAACAGCCTCAACGTGCGCAGCCCGCACTCACTGCAACTGATCATGGATTCGCTGCGGTACTGGGTGACCGAGATGCACGTCGACGGCTTCCGGTTCGACCTGGCGGCCACCCTGGCCCGCGAGTTCTACGAGGTGGACCGGCTGTCCACCTTCTTCGAGGTGGTGCAGCAGGACCCGGTGGTCAGCCGGGTGAAGCTCATCGCCGAGCCGTGGGACGTCGGCCCCGGCGGCTACCAGGTGGGCAACTTCCCGCCGCTGTGGACGGAGTGGAACGGCAAGTACCGCGACACGGTGCGGGACTTCTGGCGCGGTGAGCCGGCCACCCTCGCCGAGTTCGCGTCCCGCATCTCCGGTTCCGCCGACCTCTACCAGGACGACGGCCGCCGACCGTTCCACAGCATCAACTTCGTCACTGTGCACGACGGGTTCACCCTCAACGATCTGGTGTCCTACAACGACAAGCACAACGAGGCCAACGGCGAGGAAAATCGCGACGGCGAGAGCCACAACCGGTCCTGGAACTGCGGGGTCGAGGGCGACACCGACGACGAGGCGGTCCTCGCCCTGCGGGCCAAGCAGCGGCGCAACTTCCTGGCCACGCTGATGCTGTCGCAGGGCGTGCCGATGATCGGTCACGGTGACGAGCTGGGCCGCACCCAGCACGGCAACAACAACGTCTACTGCCAGGACAGCGAGCTGGCCTGGGTCGACTGGGACAACGTCGACGAGCATCTGCTGGAGTTCGTGCAGACGCTCACCGCGTTCCGCAAACGCCACCAGGTGTTCCGGCGTCGCCGGTTCTTCACCGGTCTGCCGGTGAACGGGCGCGGCATCGACGAGCCGCTGCCCGACCTGGCCTGGCACACCCCGGACGGGCGGGAGATGACCGGTGAGGACTGGGGCAACGACTTCGGCCGCTCGGTGGCGCTCTTCGTCAACGGCGAGGGCATCCGCGAACGAGGCCAGTACGGGCAGAAGCACCACGACGCGTCGTTCCTGCTCTGCTTCAACGCCCACGACGCGCCGCTGGACTTCACCATCCCCGGCAGCGAGTACGGCCAGAAGTGGGAACGGGTGATCAGCACCGCCGAACCCGAGCCTGGCGACGCCACGGTGATCAGCGCGGGCGGCACCATCCGGGTGCCGGACCGCTCCCTCGTCGTGTTGGAGAGGACGATCTGACATGCCGGCCACCCCTCCCACTTCCACCTACCGCATCCAGGTCCGCCCCGGCTTCGACCTGGACGCCACCGCGGCGATCGTCGACTACCTGGACGACCTCGGCGTCACCCACCTCTACACCGCCCCGCTGCTGACCGCCACGCCCGGCTCCCAGCACGGCTACGACGTGGTCGACCACCGGGCCGTCAACCCGGAGCTGGGCGGGGAGGCCGCCCGGCAGCGGCTGCTGCGCGCGCTACGCGACAGGCAGCTCGGTCTGGTCGTCGACATCGTGCCCAACCACGCCGGAGTCGCCGTCCCGGCCGCCAACCCCGCCTGGTGGGACGTGCTGCGCCGGGGGCGCGACTCGGCGTACGCCGACTGGTTCGACATCGACTGGGACCGGGGCCGGCTGCTGCTGCCGGTGCTGGCCGACGACGAGGCAGCCCTCGACGACCTCAAGCTTGTCGACGGGGAGCTGCGCTACCACGAGCACCGCTTCCCGATCGCCGACGGCACCGGCGATGGCACCGCCGCCGAGGTGCACGACCGGCAGCACTACGAGCTGGTCTCCTGGCGGCGCGGCGACGCCGAGCTGACGTACCGCCGGTTCTTCGCCATCGCGGGCCTGGCGGGTCTGCGCGTGGAGGACCCGGCGGTCTTCGCCGCCACCCACGAGCTGATCCTGCGCTGGGCCGCCGCCGGGGAGGTCGATGGCATCCGCGTCGACCACCCGGACGGCCTGCGCGACCCGGCCGGCTACCTGGCCCGGCTGCGGGCCGCCGCCCCTGACGCCTGGCTGGTGGTGGAGAAGATCCTTGAGTACGGCGAGGAGCTGCCGGACTGGCCGGTGGACGGCACCACCGGTTACGACGCCCTGGCCATGGCCGGTGGGCTCTTCATCGACATCGACGCCGAGGGCGACTTCACGGTGCTGGACACCCAGCTTGCCGGCCGGCGTACCTCCTGGGAGAACCTGACCCACACCACCAAGCTGGCCGCCGCCACCCAACTGCTCGCCGCCGAGCTGACCCGGCTGGCCGCCCTCGCCCCCGAGGTGCCCACCGAGCGGGCCCGCGCGGCGCTCGCCGAGCTGGCCGCCGCGTTCGACGTCTACCGGGGCTACCCGCCGCACGGCGCCCGGCACCTCGCCGCCGCCCGCTCCGAGGCCGGCCGCCGCCGCCCCGACCTGGCCGCGGCCCTGGACGCGATCACCCGACGGCTGCGCAACCCCGACGACGAGCTGGCCATGCGGTTCCCCCAGCTCACCGGCGCGGTGATGGCCAAGGGCGTGGAGGACACCGCGTTCTACCGCTGGACCCGGTTCGTGGCGCTCAACGAGGTAGGCGACAGCCCCACCCGCTTCGGGGTGCCACCGGCGGAGTTCCACCGCTTCGCCGCCGCCCAACAGGTCCGCTGGCCGGCCAGCATGACCACCCTCTCCACCCACGACACCAAACGCGGCGAGGACGTCCGCGCCCGGCTCGCCGTGCTCAGCGAGCTGCCGGGCCGGTGGGCCGAGCAGGTCAAGACCTGGATGGAGTACGCCCCGCTGCCCGACCCGGCGTTCGCCCACCTGCTCTGGCAGACCGCCGTCGGCGCGTGGCCGATCGAACGGGAGCGGCTGCACGCGTACGTCGAGAAGGCCGCCCGGGAGGCCGGGGCCTCGACCAGTTGGGCGGACCCCGACCCGGTCTTCGAGCAGGCGCTGCACGACGTGGTCGACCTGATGTACGACGACCCGAGCCTGCACGACGAGCTGACCGAACTCGCCGCCGCCATCGCCCCGGCCGGCTGGTGCAACTCCCTCGGGCAGAAGCTCATCCAGCTCACCATGCCCGGGGTGCCGGACACCTACCAGGGCACCGAGCTGTGGGACAACTCCCTGGTCGACCCGGACAACCGCCGCCCTGTCGACTTCGACGTACGCCGAGAGTTGCTGGCACGCATCGACGGCGGCTGGCGTCCCCCGGTCGACACCGACGGAGCGGCGAAGCTGCTCGTCGTGTCGCGGACCCTGCGGCTGCGGCGGGCGCACCCGGAGCTGTTCACCACCTACCGGCCGGTCCCGGCGCAGGGGCCGGTGAGCCGGCACGCGGTGGCCTTCGACCGGGGCGGGGTGATCGCCGTGGCGACCCGACTCCCGCTCGGCCTGGCACGTGTCGGCGGGTGGTGCGACACAGCCCTGTCACTTCCCGTTCACGAGATGAAGGACCTGTTCACCGGCCGGGTCTACAGTGGCGGAGAGACGCCGCTGGACACCCTCCTGGCCGATTACCCCGTCGCTCTGCTGGCTCCTCCCACCGCTGCCGAGGAGGCCGTTTCATGACCGAATTCTCCGTCTGGGCACCGGACGCCACCCGGGTGCGGCTGCGCCTGGCCGGCGACACCGACCACGAGATGCGCGCCGCCGCCGACGGGTGGTGGCGGGTCGAGGTGCCCGACGCCGGCCTCGACTACTCCTTTCTGCTGAACGACGACGAAACCCCACTGCCCGACCCCCGGTCACCGTGGCAGCCTGCGGGAGTGCACGGGCCGAGCCGCCGCTACGACCATTCCGCGTTCCAGTGGACCGATTCCTCGTGGACGGGCCGGCAGCTGCCCGGCAGCATCCTCTACGAGCTGCACATCGGCACCTTCACCCCGGACGGCACCTTCGACGCGGCCATCGACCGCCTCGACCACCTGGTCTCGCTGGGCGTCGACCTGATCGAACTGCTCCCGGTCAACGCCTTCAACGGCGAACACAACTGGGGGTACGACGGCGTCTGCTGGTACGCCCCACACGAGCCCTACGGCGGCCCCGACGGCCTGAAACGGTTCGTCGACGCCGCCCACGCGCGCGGGATGGGGGTGATCCTCGACGTTGTCTACAACCATTTCGGGCCCTCCGGGGCCTACGCGCCGCAGTTCGGGCCCTACCTCGCCGAGCAGAGCAACAGTTGGGGCCGCTCGGTCAACCTGGACGGCCCGCACTCCGACGAGGTACGCCGCTACATCATCGACAGCGTCCTCATGTGGCTGCGCGACTACCACGTCGACGGACTACGCCTGGACGCCGTGCACGCCCTTCACGACTCGCGGGCCGTCCCCATCTTGGAAGAGCTGGCGGTTTCCGTCGAGTCGCTGTCGACGCACCTGGGGCGGCCGTTGTCGCTGATCGCCGAGTCGGACCTCAACGACCCGCGGCTGATCACGCCTCGGGAGGCGGGTGGGTTCGGGCTGCACGCCCAGTGGAACGACGACGCCCACCACGCGCTGCACACGTTGCTGACGGGGGAGCGGCAGGGCTACTACGGCGACTTCGGCTCTCTGGAGACGCTGTCGGACGTGCTGACGGGTGGGTTCTTCCACGCGGGAACCTGGTCGAGCTTCCGTAACCGTCACCACGGGCGGCCGCTAGATTCGCGGGTGCCTGGGCATCGGCTTGTCGCTTACCTCCAGAACCACGATCAGATCGGGAACCGGGCTACCGGAGATCGGATCTCTGTTTCGTTGTCGCCTGCGTTGCTGCGGGTTGGGGCTGTGTTGCTGCTGACCGCGCCGTTCACTCCCATGCTGTTCATGGGGGAGGAGTGGGCGGCCTCCACGCCCTGGCAGTTCTTCACCTCGCACCCGGAGCCGGAGTTGGCTTCCGCGGTGCGGACCGGGCGGCGGCGGGAGTTCGCCTCGCACGGGTGGCCAGAAGGGGACGTGCCCGACCCGCAGGACCCGGAGACGTTCGTACGGTCGCGGTTGGACTGGGCCGAGCTGGACAAGCCCGAGCATGCCTCGATGTTGTCGTTCTACCAGCGGCTGATCGCCCTGCGTCGGTCTTCTTCGGACCTGTCCGATCCACGGATGCACGAGGTGTCAGTGCAGCACGGGGACCAGTTCCTGGTGATGCGGCGGGGGGACACGCTCGTCGTGGCGAACTTCGCCGGGAGGGGGCAGGGTGTGTCGCTGCCTGGGGTGGCGCGGCGGGTGCTGCTGGCTACGGGGGAGGGGGTCACGGTGATGCGGGACAGGATCGAGCTTCCGGCGGAGACTGCGGCGATCGTGGCGCTCTGACATCGATGCCAGTTGCCTGAGGGGATGCACGCGGAGTGCGGCAGAAGCAGACGGCGGGCGGTCGTGGGCGTAACGACCACAAATAGATTCCCAGTCGGCTGATTACGCCGGCCAGGGCTGTGACTTGGGACGTTCATATAACCGAAGAGCGCCATGGCCAAAGGTGAGGGTAAGGGTTAGGCGGCCGAAGGATCTCAGCCTACGGCCACCTGCGGAGTGCCGCATTCCATTAAGATCGTGCCCGCATGGAACATGACGCCCTCACAGAAGGGCTGGACATTCGGTTACCGTTGCACTTCTTCAGCAAATCGGTCGCCTGTCAACTCCTCCAGAAAGTCTTGCGCCATTCCCTCCCCTGCCCGCGCCGAATCGAGCGCAAACTGATTGATTGATTCAAGTGTGCCTGACAATGCAAGGTTGTATGATTCACTCATATGGGCAATTTCTTGATAGTGTCGATGGAAGATGCCTCTACCGCCTCCAGCCGGAGTTCTCATAGGAACCCTGTAAAGGCGCACATTTCCGCTGGTCTCCTCCAGGACAAAGACGGCCAATTGGAGCTCATTGGGGGTGTCGGTGATCTCAGGACGCATCGACAGCAAGGCGCCATAAGTTGAACCAGGACTGGCTCGGTTCATCGCTGGAGAGTCTAGATAGGCGAATGCCTCATTGATGTCGAACATGTCCGCCAAATCTTTCGAGAATGGGCGGGCTCGGAAAATGGCATACCCGTTTAGGTTTAGATTTATCTCGGCCAGAAAGTCGGACAACGAACCGCAGAATGCTGTCGACAACTCTTCGCCAGCGCGCTCCCGGCGGAGCGCGTTCCTGGTGGCCGCCTCTGCGTTAGCTCTAGCCTCAGGGATGCGTGCGCTAGCGCCGAGTTGCCGGGATATCGAAAGCGCTCTGTCCCGTCTAGTCGATGCGCTGCCCTTCTCGGCATCAATTCCCATCGCAGCCGTTGCTGCGCCTCCCGGGTCGCCTCGAAGGACAGGTACTATACGGTTCCAGTCCGTGAAGCGCACGCGTGGATCAGGATTTAGCATTGCCTCGAATAGCAGATCAAGCGGTTCAAGATCTGAGCGCCTCATGACATTTGAGAGGCGATTATCCGCGGATAGTTGGTTTTCGCGGGAAAGTGCATGTTTTCCGGTTATAACGGACCAGCATAGCTTCGCGAAGGCATAGCAATCCGCCGGCCTCTGATCGACCTCATTGTTAATCCCGTCTGCGTTCTCTGGGGCAATGTAGTTCCTGGGTCCCACCGCTTCGTATTGATCCGTCCAACGCTCGTCGCCGAGCGCAATGCATAGTCCAAAATCCGCTACTAAGGGCCGCCCGTCGTTGTTGATCAGGATGTTTCCTGGCTTAATATCACGGTGGGCCATGCCCCTCTCATGGATTAGTGCGAGAATTTCAGCTATTTCAACAAGAAGCGCCCTCGACCTTTCGATAGGCAGTGCGGAATCTCGTGACGACAGGCCGTCGAGGGAGCCGTTCTCATACCAGGGCATGGCGAACCATGGCTTATCTGCATTAAGGTCGCTAAACATCACAGGCGGAACGGCTATGCCAGCTCGAAAAAGGACTTCCATGGCTCGGACTTCACGCGAAAAACGATTCGCACGAGCCGGGTTCTTTAGTCGCTTAAGCGCGTATTCTGCTGGATCATCTGGACGGACAACCTTATACACGTGGGCCTGTCCGCCCTCGGCCTGATTTCCATTCAGCCGCCATGGTTTAGGTAACGTCATCTCTGCAACTCCTACTAGTCATAACCTTGTATCTCAGCCGTATCCTGCCTTCAGGAGTGCCGAGTGGATGCTTGGGTTCATCTCGCCGCCGAACATTAGCAAAAACTTGAGGAGCCTCCGAGATTGCAACCCTGAGGAGAAGCGCCAACAGTCAGAGGGCCGAGCATGGACCATCGTGGGCCGAGCGTCTGCCTCCGAAGGTCCCCGAGATCGTTACAATGGATGCCGCATCCGGTCCTACCTCGCACAGCACATATACCTGACGGAGACGCTTCCGAATGCTCGCAGGCGCGACGGCCCCTCATCGGCCAGATCCGGGTGCCACGGGCATGCGGGCTCCGTTCTGCTCGCGCAGGCCGCGAGGCAACCGTGGTCGGCGCCGACCGGTGCCCTGCAGTGGGACTGACCGGGGTGACGCCTCTCGGGGCACTCGACGCCATCACTCGGACGCTATGTCGGTGTACCGTCCAGGGTGCGGGGATAGCAGTTCGCGGTGACTGGCTGTCCCGGTCCTCTACCTGGGGGTTCGCGAAATCATGGTGACGAAGCCAGACACCATCGGTGCCAGGATCCGGTACTGGCGGATGCGTCGTGGGGGGATGACTCAGGCCGTCTTGGCGGGGCTCGCTGGTGTCACCCAGTCGTACGTGTCGCAGGTCGAGTCTGGTCGGAAGACCATCGACCGTCGCTCCACTCTGGTGGCTCTTGCTGCCGCACTTCAGGTCACGGTGGCCGACCTGCTCGGTCAAGGCACAGAGTCCGGCGACCCGGCCCGTGAGAGCGCCGCCGAGTACGTGCCGGCGATCTGGTCGGCCCTGATCGAGATCGAGGACGGCGAGCGCCGCCCGTCGACCTACACAACGGAGCGCCTGGCCGCCGAAATTGGCCGTGCCGAACGGCTCCGCACGTCCTCCAACTATCCAGCAATGGCTCGTTTGCTCCCCGGCCTGCTGCTTGAAGCCGCCGCCGTAGGCGGCACCGTGCTCGTCCAGGTGGCCTACCAGACCGCCACCTGCCTGCGGAATCTCGGCTACCGCCACCTGGCCCTCAACGCCGCCCGGCTCGCTGGGGCGGTCGCCGAAGACGCCGAAGACCCGGCGTGGATTGCTGCCTCCCGCTTTGCCTATGCGCAGAGCCTGCCCATCGAATCCGCATCAGTGGCGGCCCGTGCAGCCGACCGGTCACTGATCGAGCTGCAAGCCGACGCTGCCGATGAGCGTGTGCGACAGATGCTCGGACAACTACATCTCTCGGCCGCGTTGACGTCGACGGTGAGCGGTCGTCTAGACGTGGCACGCGATCACCTTGCCGAGGCGGCCCGCGAGGCGGCGACGCTTGGGGATCCAGCCGACGGCGCTGGCTTCAACGGCTGCGGATTCGGACCGACAAACGTTGGGCTGTGGGAGATGTCCATCGCAGCCGAGCAGGGCGAATCCGGCCGGGTCATCGAACTGTCTCGGACGGTCCGGCCGCAGGTGCTCGCAGCGTCGATCCGCCAACAGTCTTACTGGCTCGATCTCGGTCGTGCCCTGGCGGACAGCGGTCGCCGGGATGCTGAAGCGCTCGTTGCATTCGTGCAGGCCGAGCGGGCGGCGCCGATCCCGTTCGCCATCAACCCGCTCGCCCGCGACGCCGTGGTGACCCTCGCTCAGCGCGCCCAGCGCCGAGCCATCCCCGACGAGTTGCGCCTGCTCGCCGGCCGTATCGGCATTAACCTGGCCGCATAACTGCAAGTAATCACGGCATCACCAATCGACCCTACTGTCCGGTTTGGGACGTGAACGCGTCCTGATGGTCCAGCGCGGCAACGATCGATCCTGAGCTGCTGGGCCTCCATCGGAGGAGGCGGGGATTGAGCGGTCGGGACGACAACGCTCCGGAAAACAACAGTGAGGCGGCCGAGCGGGAGGCTGCCAAGCAGCGGCTCCTGGCGCAGGCCGAGGCGGAGCGCGTACCCGTGGAGGACACGACCCGCGCGGTCCCGGACCGGCGGTGGCGGCGTGACCAACGATGACGTCCCGATTGGCCGCCGGGTGGCGAGCTGGCGGGTTCGGCGGTCGATGACGCAGCAGATGCTTGCCGACCGGTTGCGCAGGTCGAAGAGCTGGTGGACAAGATCGAGCGGGGCGCCGTCGGGTGAGAGCACGGTCGGCTCCACTGTGGGCGGTGATCGGATGCGGGCAGGCCGTGGTGCCATCCGACGGATATCACTCTGAAACTACCTCAATCGTCATCAGACTCAGGTGGACGCCAGCTTCCGAGTGACCCGCCCGGACTACGTCGTTTCAGGTGGTTGACCTGTCAATTTTCCACCGGTAGTTTAAATCCACAACGACAGACATCTATCTAAGAGCAGGTGAACCGTGCTGTTGAAATCCATCGCCACCGCCACCGCCATCGCCATCACCGCGTCCGTCGCAGGCGCGCTGGCCACCGCCCCCGCCTCGGCGGCAGCACCCGGAGTGTCGGTACAAGGCGCGGGGTCCGGGAACTGCCCGCAGGGCATGCTCTGCATCTGGCCCAACTGGAATCACCCGCCGCAGGGTCCCGTGGAGACGCCGTCTCTGACGACCAACAGCGAGTGGACCGGCAGCATCCAGGGATTCAACTTCTACAACGGCACAGGCCGCGACGCCGTGATATCCGGGTTCATGCTCGGCTCGTCGATTCCCTTCAAGAACTGCGCTCCTGCCGGCGGGACCGGGGGCGACCTGTATATACCGGTCAACGTGACGAAGGTGACTTGGCAGCTGACCCCCTGCTGATCCTCCACTGGGCCTTTCCGAGTAGTGGCTTGGAGTAGCTGGCTCGATCAGCGGTCCGGACGCGCCCGGATTCGTTGCCCGCAGAACCCCGTATGAAGGTGGTCCTTCCCGGGATCACCGTCATCGAGGTTCTGCGTCGCTATGAGTGTCGTGGGCAATCGCCGACAACGGCCTCGTCGTGGGCTCCACCACCGATTCTCGACTGCGCCCAGCGAGTTGGACCGACTGCTGAGAAGGCCGGCACCAGGGGCGAGCGCGCTGAACCATCAAGCGGAGCAGCGCTCGAGCGATTTCTCATTCAAATGACAGCGCTTGTCGAGGCGCGTGGTGTATTGCCTGCGAACGACGACGAGCAACCTTCCGTGGTGATGATCGGATGCCGGTCATCGGCGGATTCGGGGGCCGTGCGGGCACCGGTACTAGGCACTCGGCTGGCTCGTTCAGGTCATCCGGCAAACCCTAGCCAACTCTGACAATTGAGTTGGGCCAAGTGCAGATGAGCCTGCGACGCCTCTCGGGGCATTCAGCGGCATCACTTGGCTGCTGTCGGTGTACCGTCCAAACGTGCGGGATAGCATGGCGTGGCCGCTGACCTGGTCCTCTACCTGGGGGTGGGTGTAGGCATGGTGACGAAGCCGGACACCATTGGGGCCAGGATCCGGTACTGGCGGATGCGCCGGGGCGGCATGACGCTGGCCGTCCTCGCCGGCCTCGCTGGTGTCACCCAGTCGTACGTGTCGCAGGTCGAGTCTGGTCGGAAGACCATTGACCGGCGTTCCACTCTGGTTGCTCTCGCTGCCGCGCTCCAGGTCACGGTCGCCGACCTGCTTGGCCAGGGCACCGAGTCCGGCGACCCGGCCCGTGAGAGCGCCGCCGAGTGCGTGCCGGCGATCTGGTCGGCCCTGATCGAGATCGAGGACGGCGAGCGCCGCCCGTCGACCTACACAACGGAACGCCTGACGGCCGAGATCGCACGAGCCGATCAGCTCCGCAATTCGTGTAACTACCCGGCTATGGCGCGGGCGCTTCCGGGCCTGCTGCTCGAAGCCGCCGCCGTGGGCGGGACGACGCTCGCTCAGGTCGCCTACCTTGCCTCTACCTGCATTCGACACCTCGGCTACCGCCACCTGGCCCTCAACGCCGCTCGGGTATCCGTGGCCGCTGCTGAGGACGTCGAAGATCGAGCGTGGCTCGGCGCATCTCGGTTCGTGTACGCGCAGAGCCTGCCGATCGAATCCGCGCGCTTAGCGGCCGCATCCGTTGACCGGTCACTAGTGGAGCTACAGGGAGATGCCTCCGACATCCGGGTGCGCCAGATGCTCGGCCAGCTCCACCTCATGGCTGCGCTCGCCTCTACCGTGGATGGACGTTCCGATGCGGCCCAGGATCACCTTGCAGAGGCCGCTCGCGAAGCCGAGAGCCTGGGAGATCCAGCCGACGGAGGCGGCTTCAACGGGTGCTGCTTCGGGCCGACCAACGTCGGACTTTGGAAGATGTCCATCGCGGCAGAGCAGGGCGAGTCCGGCAAGGTGATCGAGCTGTCCCGGACGATCCGACCGCAGGTGCTCAAGGCATCGAACCGCCAACTGTCCTACTGGCTCGACATCGGACGAGCGCTGGCGGACGGCGGCCGTCGGGACGCCGAAGCTCTCGCCGCGTTCGTGCAGGCCGAAAGGGCGGCACCCATCCCGTTCGCCATCAACCCCCTCGCCCGCGACGCCGTGGTGACCCTGGCCCAGCGCGCCCAGCGCCGAGCCATCCCCGACGAGTTGCGCCTGCTCGCCGGCCGCATCGGCATCAACCTGGCCGCATAACTGCCAGTAATCACCGCATCACTAACCCGCCCTTACTGTCCGGTTTGGGACGTGAGCACGTCCTGATGGTCCAGCGCAGCAACGGGTCGATCCTGAGCTGCTGGGCCTTCATCGGAGGAGGCGGGGATGAGCGGTCGGGACGACAACGCTCCGGAGAACAACACTGAGGCGGCCGAGCGGGAGGCTGCCAAACGGCGGCTCCTGGCCCAGGCCGAGGCGGAGCGCGTACCCGTTAACGACACGACCTGCGCGGTCCCGGACCGGCGGTGGCGGCGTGACCAACGATGACGTGCCGATCGGTCGCCGGGTGGCGAGCTGGCGGGTGCGGCGGTCGATGACGCAGCAGATGCTGGCCGATCGGCTGCGCAGGTCGAAGAGTTGGGTGGACAAGGTCGAGCGGGGTGCCCGCCCCCTGGACCGGTACTCGGTGATCCAGGAGTTGGCCCACGTCCTGCGGGTGGACCCGGTGGTGCTGCTCGGCCAGCCGCGGAGCACCCCGGCGGGCACGCCGGTCGGGGTGGACGACATCCGGGCCGCGCTCGCCCGCTATGACATTCCGCAGGCTCCACCGCAGACGGACGAGCTGAGACGGCAGGTCGGGCATGCCTGGTTGACCTATCAGCACGCGCACTACGGGCAGTTGGTGCGTCTGCTGCCGGGTCTGCTCGACGCCGCCCAGGGGGCGCGGTCACCCGACTTGCTGGTGCAGGCGTACCGGATCACCTCATCGCTGCTGGTCAAGCTCGGCGAGGCCGATCTCGCCTGGCTGGCCGCCGACCGGGCGATGACCGCCTCCGGCGACGACAGGCTCCTCGCGGCGGCAGCAACCATCGAGGTAGCCCAGGCGCTCCGCGCGCAAAACCGCGACCGCCTGGCCCTAACCGCGCTGCTCCCCACCGCCAACCGCGTCCTCCCACAGTTAGCCAACCCCGGTGATCAAGAGGTTTGCGGGCTCTTTGGCGATCAAAATTGCCCGAAACCTCTTGATCACGGGAGCGGGAGCGGGAGCGGGAGCGGGGGTGATGGGCAGGGCGAGCACCGGGGGAGGGCGGTGGGTGGGACGTTGCTGGTGCAGGCCGCGCTCGCTGCCGCCGGCTGTGGCGAGCACCGCCGCGCCGACGAGCTGCCCGACCGGGCCGCAAGCATCGCCGCCAGCCTGAGGGGGTACGACGACACGCACCGCACCAGCTTCGGGCCGGTCGCCGTTGAGCTGGCGCGGGTGCTCGTGGCGGCACAGCGAGGTGACGCCGCCGAGGCGTTGCGAAGGCACTCGACAGTGGTGCGGCGGGAGGGGTGGCGGCGGTTGCCGGCCGAGTATCGGGGAGCGTATTTGGTCGACGTCGCTCGGGCGTACCTCCAGGTGGGTGACCTGCGTGGGGCGGCACGCGCGTTGGTCGACGCGGACAGTGTCGCGCCGGCTGAGGTTCGGTGCCGGCTGTTGGCGCGTACGGTGATCGCCGATGTTGCCCGCGGGCGGCCGGCGCCGGCCGGTGTGGCGCGACTGGCGACGCTGGTCGGCCTCACCCGCTGACGGCCGCCGGCGTCGCGCCCACGTGCCCAGGTCAGGAGCCGACGTGCTTGCCGATCAGGTGCCTGACGAACTGGCGGCAGGCCATCGGGGGGCCTTGACCCACCGGGCGTCGCGCCGACGACGCGCGCGCTCGAACTCGGCGAATCCGACAGCCAGCCGCTGCGACGCGAGAAGACGACGTCCCTCATGCGATCACGACCACCGTTCGCATTCGGCGTCGAGGCGTGGGTCGCTGCGCACCCAGACCTCGCCCCCGGCGGCATCGGCCGGGGCGTCGACCCGTTCGAGACCGAGGAACTCGATCAACGTGAGCAGTTCGGCTTGTTCGGCCCGGTCGTCGTCGATGTCATGCGAGTCGAAGAAGATGTAGTACTGGTCGGTCGGGTCGACGTAGCCGGAATCCGCCCAGATCCGGCCCACCTCGTCGATCGCCGCCGCCTCCGTCGTGAAGGTGGCGGCGCGGGCGGCACCCCGGATCTCCGGTGCCGCGTCGAGGTCGGCGAGGTCGGAGAACCACTGGCCGAAGTGGTCGAGGCCGGCGTACCCGTTCTCGAAGAACAGCATCGCGCTCGGAAGGTAGCGGTTGGGTCTGTCGACCCGGAGGTGTTCCGACCGAGGGTGGTCCGCGTCAGTGATCCGGGAAATCACTCCCAGGCTGGGCATGAGGACCAAACTCTGCCTCGCCGCTTCGTCGGTGACGGTGTAGGTGTCGGACTCCCGGCCCCGGAAGAACGCGGAGAACACCACGTAGGCCTCCTGAGGATCGCCCACCGAGACATGGTGATCGTTGCCGTCACCGACGGCGAAGACGAACTGCTTCGGGCCGGGTTTGTAGGGGCGGGCCATGTGCGTCCTCCGCTCAGGTGTCAAAGCTCCGGCAGCGTAGTGGATCAGAGCGACATTCCCGCGGCCCTGATCGTCGGTGTGCTGCGCGCGAGCGACCATCCGCCGGCAGGCCCTGAAGCGGACCGCGACCGGGACGGGGTTTCCGGGAACGTGAGATTCGGGCATGTATCTGGGCACTGCTGGAGGGGAGACGGCAATGCTGGTAACTGGTTATCTCGGCGCGGTGCTCATCGGCGCCCTCGTCGGCCTGCTCGGACGACTCATCCTGCCGGGAAGGCAACGGATCGGTGTCGTCGCCACGTTCGTCATCGGCGTCGGCTCGGCGGTGCTGGGCACAGTGGTCGCCAGGGCGCTCGGCATCGACGACGGAGCCGGCGTCCAGGTGTGGGTGCTGCGCTGGGACTGGGTGGTGCTCGCGATCCAGGTCGGCCTCGCGATCATCGCCGTGGCGCTGGCGAACATGCTCACCTTCACCCGGCTAGCCGGCGGTGACGACAAGCCCCGTCGGCGGGTCCGTCGCAGCCAGGCCAAGAGCTGACCAGCCGAACCATGTCAGGTAGTCCACCGGTTTGTACGGTGGTCAGGAAGCTGTCGTCCGCGCCCTACGCCGGGCGAGTGCGTCGCGGATGGCGAACACGACGAGGGCGAACGGCACGAAGACCCAGAGCTGAAGCACTGTGTACCGGCGCAGTTCCCGGTCGGTGTCGACGCCAGCAAGTTCGACGTCGAGGGCACCGGGCCGCATCAGCGCGAGCGCGTACAGGGACAGTGGCGCGTAGTTGAGACCCGCGCCGACCAACCACAAGCCGAATGCTCGGGTGCCGAAACCGTTCGCTGACGCCAGCAGCCAGCAGCCCCACGTCACCATCAGCACCACGCCGACGAGGAACTCGGCCAGAATGATCCGCCGTCGGCGCGTGGTTCCTCGGCTGCCGTACATGTCGATGGCCGCCAGGCGACGAACGTTCATCGGATCGATGATGCCATCGGCGGGCAACCTGAGATCGTGGCTCGGGGCGGCCTGGCCAGGCCGCCGTTAGGATGCGGGAATGGGCAGGTTTCTTGCGCTCTTCAACGGCGCGGCTGATGAGGTCGGCAAGGCCGAACTCACCGAACAGCAGCAGACCGAGTTCATCAACGCCTGGGCGTCGTGGGCGCAGGCCAACGAGAAGGCCATCGTCGACCCCGGCGCTCCACTGAACGCGAAGAAGCTGGTCACCGCGCAGGGTGTCGAGGACTTCACCGACGCTCTGACCGGCTACACCATTGTCGAAGCGGGCTCGCACGACGAGGCTGTACAGATCTTCTCCGGGCACCCGCACCTGGGGCTGTTCGTCGGCAACTCGATCGCGGTCCTGGAGTGCCCGCCCCCGCCTGGCTGATCCGCGTCTTCACGCACCACGATCCGCGCACCATCGGGGGTGTCTCACGGCAACCAGCGGAGGGACCACCCGTCCGAGTGGTACCTCCGCTGGTTGCCGGTCAGTGGCTAGACTTCAGGTTGGCAGTTCACCTGTGCTCTGCTGCGGCGGGCGCAGCCTCGGGAGGGTGTTCCAGCACCCTCTCGAGGGGCCGTCCCATCGGACGACGCCTATTCGCAGAAGACCCGCACTGTGGCATCGGGGGAGTCCACCTCCACCGTCACGTCGTCGAGGTGCTCCACGAGCGCCTCCAACTGCTCGGGCTTGAGCTGCGTCAGGTCGATCGGCACACCCGAGTCGCTGAGTGAGGCGTTGGCCTTGACCAGGGCCTGCGGCGGGACCAGCGCCGCCAGCCGTACGCCGGCTCGCAGCAGTTGCAGTGGCACCCGCACGTTGACCCGCGACGGCTCGCCGTTGTCGGTGGCGTCCACCACCACCCGCAGGTATTTCACCTTGCCCTTCGGCTTGGCGTCGTGGCCTGCCACCGCCGGTGCCTGGTCCCGTTCGAGGGCGGCGATGAGCTGCTCCGCCTCCTCCGCGGTGATCGTGCCGGCGGCCAGCATGTCGAGGATGTCCTTGCGTTGTTCGGTCATGCGAACCTCTCCTATCGGATAGCCACGAACACGGCCGTATGGCCCTGCTCGATGTCGAAGCGGGCGCCGCGCAGCGCGGAGATGACGCGCCAACCAGCGCCGAGTGCCCGCACCACACCGATGTGGAACACCAGGCGGGCCACGATCGCCGCGAGCGCGACCAGGACCACGACCGGAAAGAGCAGGAGCGCCACCGGGAGCACCGGAACCCAGACGCGGATGGGTCGGCGGTCCGGGCGGTTGACCTTGATCGTCACCAGCTGCGGCATCACGGCTGGCCGCCCAGCTCGGTCAACGCCTGCTGTGCGGTGATCTCACCGCGGCGTAACCGGTCGATGATGTCGGCCCGCGACGGCGCCGGGTCGGTCTCGACGAAGTCGAGCATCTGTGTGATCCGGTTGAGACGTGACTTGATCGTCGGGTAGCTCACCCCGAAGATGCGTTCCATCTCCTTGATCGAACCGTGGCTGCGCACGAACGCCGTGACGAAGACCTGGTCCTCGACGTTGAGCTGAGCCAGCTGCGGCAGCTCGAACTCGCCCTCGATCGCGACGCCGTTGCTCGCCAGGCGCACCCGCTCGACGACCAACGGTTGCCCCCGAGTCAGGCTGGTCAGCTCCTGCCAGTCCATCGGCTGTTCTGTCATACCTAAAGTTGTAGCTTAAGAATCCTCAACTTCCAAGAGTGAGACCTTAACTTTCTTAATTCCGACTCCAGGCGCTGCGGGTGATCCACTCGCGTTCACGGAAACCGGGGTGTCCGGGCTCGGCGGACACCCCGGTTTCACGGAACCCGAGTTGATCACGCCGGGCCGGCAGCGAGCCGCGGCGACGTCCCGGCAACGAGCCGCGGCGACGTCCGGGCAGCGAGCCGCGGCGACGTCCCGGGGGTGTGTCGTCGTGCCGTTCTCGGGTGGACGGCCGCCGCCGGGTGTGCCTAGGTGCCCGAGATGGCCTTGAGCGCCGTGTCGAGTGCCTGGTCTGCCGGGACGGGTACGTCCGGGACCACTCCGACGCCCTCCCAGTTGGTGCCGGTGACGCTGTTGATGGTCCGGGCGGTCGGCACTGTCACGAGGATGTGTGCGGTGACCGGGTGACGGGCCGTCGGATGCGCGCCGCCACGCGTCGTCTCACCGACGACCACGGCCCGGCCGTGCGCCTGAAGGGTGTACGCCACGTCCTCGCCCCCGGAGAACGTCATAGCGCTGGTGAGCACGTGGACCGGGCGGTCCGCGTAGCGCGGCGCGGGCAGGTGCGCGGTCGTCCAGAACTGGCGGGTGGCGCCGGTGGACCGCTCGTAGAAGTCGTTGAGGTGCACCTGGTCGTCGCGGAAGAAGTAGCTGCACCACATCGCGGCGCCCTCCGGTGTTCCGCCGGAGCAGGCGCGCAGGTCCAGGATGAGCGCGGAGCTGAGGGCGACCAGTTGCATGGCCGCGCCGATCGCGGCGGCGCCTTCGTCGGCGTACGCGATGCGCCGCACGTCGATGAGTCCGACGTTGCTGTCCAGGTGCTCGACCCGGCGGATTCCCTGGTTCTCCGTCCTGAGGAGCGCGAGGAACGCGGCGCGTCCGCCGTCCTCGTCGGCGGGATCCAGCGACTGCGGTTGGTCCGACCACAGCAGCCGCAGATGTTTGTCCGGACACGCCTGCTGAAGGTGGGCGGTCACCGTCTCGCAGAGCGCCGGCCCGTCCAGGTCGTCGTACTCACCTGCCGCGAGACGACGGCGGATCGCGGCGTCGATGTCCGCGACCTTCTCGGGGAAGACGTACCCGGCCTCGATCCGGTCCAGGGCCTGTCCGATGATCTGTTCGTTTGAGAGCATGGCGGGCCACGGTAGACCGCACCCAGCCTTATGGCCACCGAGTTTCCCGCAACGAATCAGGGGCGCGGCAGCATGCCCACGAGCGACGTGATGATCGCGACCCGCAGGGCTGTCCGCAGGTCGACGTGATGGACGGCGAGCGCCGGTTCGGACTCGTAGACGGCGAGCAGGCTCGGCGGCGGCGAGGTGTAGGCGGACAGTGCGCCAGCCATCATCAGGGCGTTCAGGCAGAACAGTTCGGCGTTGTCGCCGAGCTCCGGCAGGTGCCGCCGGACGAGGTCGGCCATCACCGCGAGGTTGCCCAGTGCGGCCCGTTTGTGCCGGCGGACCGCCTCGACGGAGACGTTGTGTTCGAGCACCCCGCCCTGCGCGCCGAAGAGGTCACAGAGCACCGTGTGGGCGGCGAGCGAGCGGCTGAGCACGTCGGCCGTCTGTTCCGCCCGTTCCGCTGCGGGCCGGCTCAGGTTGACACCGTGGGCCAACTCCTGGTCCAGCTCGGCCAGCCAGGTCGTCGTCCGGTCGTCCAGCAGGTCGAGCAGCACCGCCTCGCGGGACTCGAAATAGCGCAGCACCGCCGTCTTGGCCAGGCCGACCCGACGACTCAGCTCGTTGAGGGTCACCTCGGCCACCGGCATTTCGTCGAGCATCGCCGAGGTCGTCTCCAGGATCGCCCGGCGCCGGACCGCACGCTGCTCCTCGCTGCGCGCCCGCTGGAACGTCATGACGCCAACCCTAGCTTAGGTACCGGCGGTCCCTTGACAGGGTACCGGCGGTACATTACCGTTTCGAGCATAAGTTACCGGCGGTACATTGGGGAGCCTGAGATGAAGTGGACCGAGCAGCAGATTCCGCGCCAGGACGGCCGGGTGGCAGTGGTCACCGGCGCCAACACCGGGCTGGGCTTCGAGACCGCCCGGCGGCTCGCCGAGCGGGGGGCGTCGGTCGTGCTGGCCGTTCGTGACACGGCGAAGGGCAAGCTGGCCGCCGCCCGGATCAACGGCGACGTCTCCGTACAGGAGTTGGATCTGACCTCGCTGGAATCGGTGCGCGCCGCCGCGGCCGACCTGCGCGCCACCCACCAGCGGATCGACCTGCTGATCAACAACGCGGGCGTGATGTACACACCGAAGCAGGCCACCCGCGACGGCTTCGAGATGCAGTTCGGCACCAACCACCTGGGCCACTTCGCGTTCACCGGCCTGCTGCTCGACCTGCTGCTGCCCGTGCCCGGCTCCCGGGTGGTCACGGTCAGCAGCGCCGGCCATCGCATCCGCGCCGCCATCCACTTCGACGACCTTCAGTGGGAGCGTTCCTACGGCCGGGTCGCCGCCTACGGCCAGTCGAAGCTCGCCAATCTGATGTTCACCTACGAGTTGCAGCGCCGGCTCGCTCCGCACGGCACCACCGTCGCGGTGGCCGCGCACCCCGGCGTCTCCAACACCGAACTGGTCCGCAACGCCCCGGCGGTCGTCCGCGCGCCGATCACGTGGCTCGCCCCGGTGATCACCCAGCCCGCGACGGCGGGCGCGCTGCCCACCCTGCGGGCCGCCACCGACCCGTCAGTCCTCGGCGGGCAGTACTACGGCCCCGACGGCCTGGGTGAGGTGCGCGGCTACCCGAGGCTGGTCACCTCCAGCCCCGAGTCGTACGACGTGAGCGTGCAGCAACGCCTCTGGGCTGTCTCGGAAGACCTCACCGGCGTGCGATTCCCGGTGGGTCGGGCAGCCGCGACGGCGTGACAGTGCCGCGTCCCGCTGTCAGCACGATCCACTCGGGTTCACGGAAGTCGGGGTGTCCCGCCGCCAAGGACGCCCCGATTTCACGAAACCCGAGTCGGGGGCGGATCGCCGGTCGTCAGGGCGTGGCGGGCTGGGGTGCGGGGGTGAACGGCGCAAGGAGCAGATCGGTGAGGCGCCGCCGGGCATCCTCGTCACCGCTCATCCGCACCACGCCGGAATCAACCGCCGCCGCCATGGTGATCTCATGGCCACAGACGGCTCGAAGGGTGTCGATGTCGGTGCTGAGCGTCGCGTCGGGGTCGGTCGCCGTGCCGCGCCGGAGCCGCACCGTCTCGTTGGCGACGTCGGCGAGGTACGTGTCGGCGTCGATGTGGAACGCGTAGCTGCCGGCGAGGTCCGAGGCGCGCGCCGGATCGAAGGCCGCCTTGATGCTGAGCAGCAGGGAGTCGACGCCGAGGGGGCCGTCGGGAAGTTGGGGGGACTGGCTTCCCCAGCGCCCGAACTGCAGCAGGATCGGCTCCAGGGCGTGGCCCCATTCGGTCAGCTCGTAGAGGTGCACGCGCGTCGGCGGGCCCAGGTCCCGCCGCCGGACGACGCCGTACTCGGTCAACTGGCGCAGTCGCTGGCTCAGCACGTTCGGGCTCACCCCGGGTAGGCCGCCGAGCAGATCGTTGAACCGCCTCGGGCCGAGCAGTAGGTCGCGTACCACCAGCAGCGCCCACCGCTCGCCGATGATGTCCAGTCCACGTGCGACACCGCACGGATCCCCATAGCTACGCATGCCGACCATGACCATCAGCGTACCCGGATCCTTTTTTAGGAGTATCACTTGTTCTGTAGGAGTTGACCCCCTAGCGTGAGTGGCATGGACCTGCCGCCGCAAGGTGACGTGACGTTGCTGGACACGCCGTTGGCGCAGCGGTTGCTCGCCACGTCCCCGGTGGCGCGCCTCGCCTACACCAGCCGGGACGGAACGCCGCGGCTGATCCCGGTGAACTTCCTGTGGACCGGCGAGGAGTTGGTCGTCGGCGCGTTCGCCGGCACCTACAAGATCCGCGACCTGAGCGCCCGCCCCGACGTGGCGGTCTGCATCGACACCGCGGACGGTCTTCCGGAGGTGCTCATGCTGCGCGGGAGGGTCACACTGGCCGAGGTCGAGGGCGTCCTGCCGGAGTACGCCACCATCCAGCGCGCGGGGATGGGCGACGAGATGGGCGACGCCTACCTGGCGGCGATAGATCAGCCGGGCCTGCGGATGGTCCGGATCGGCCTGCGCCCCACCTGGGTCGGAGTCGTCGACTTCCAGCAGAGGTTCCCGGGCCGGACACCGGAACCCGTCCGAGCCGCGCTCAGCGGCGGCCAGTAGTCGGCACCGCCGAGGTCCCGGAGCCCCGGGGCGTACCGCACCATGACGGAGGACGACGTTGCGCAAGATTGTCGTGTCGATGTGGACCACCCTCGACGGGTTCGTCGCCGGCCCCGACGACGAGATGGACTGGCTGCTGCTCGACGACCATCTGCAAAAGTACGAGCGGGACCTGGTGGACAAGGCCGGAAGCCTCATGCTGGGCCGGGTCACGCACGCCGACTTCGCCGGACACTGGCCGCTGGTCGCCCAGGATCCCGACCAGCCCGACGATGTACGGGGTTATGCCCAGCGGCTCGACGCGCTGGAAAAGATCGTCGTCTCCGCCTCGGGCGACACCGCGACCTGGGGTGACAGCCGCCGGCTCACTCACATCGAACCCGACGAGATCACCCAGCTGAAGCGTGATCCCGGCGGCGACATCGTGGTCTACGGCAGCCTCACACTGATCCGGTCCCTTGCCATCTTGCGGCTCATCGACGAGTTTCACCTCCTGGTGCATCCCCTGTACCTGCGTCGGGGCAAGGCGCTGTTCGACGGTGATCAACCCCCGGCACGACTGGAGTTGGTCTCCGTCGAACCCTTCGCCTCCGGGGTCGTCCTCCTGAAGTACCGCCCCGCCTGACGAGTTCAGGCGGTGCGGTCGGGTAGCGCGCAGCCATCCGGGGCGCACATGCCCTCGGCGACACCGACCACCGGCAGTGGCTGCGGCGTCGGGTGGCTCTCGGCCCACGCCTTGTCGATGACCGCGAGCAGGTCGTCGAGGCCGATCGCCCCGGGCACGGCGAAGCGGCCGTCGAAGACGAGGAACGGCGCGCCGCGGGCCCCGAGGCGCTCTGCCTCACGCTGGTCGGCCGCCACCCGGGCCCGGTAGCGGCGGCTTCGCAGGGCGTCGGCGGCCCCGGCGCTGTCCAGACCCACCTCGGCGGCGAAGTCGAGGACCTCCTCGGCGGTCCACAGCTTGCGGGCCTGCCCGAAGTGCGCGCGGAACATCGCCGTCCAGATCTCGGGGCCGCGACCCTGGTCGGTCGCGTACGCGAGCAGTTCGTGGGCGAGATCCGTCGGCCCGAGCGTGCGGTCCACCGCGTGGTAGGGCGTCAAACCCTCCGCCTCGGCCGCCCGCTCGATGGGCCGCAGAACCCTGTCGACTGTCGTCGCGGGAGCCCCCGCCATCGTGATCAGCTCCCGTTGACTGACACCCCCACGGGGCAGGTCGGGATGCAGCTGGAACGACCTGTGGATCACCTGGACCTGGTCGCCGTACGGGAGCCGGTCCACTGCCCGGTGGAGCCGGTGGTCCATCAGCCCGCAGTACGGGCAGACGATGTCCGACCAGAACTCGATCTTCATGGCGCTCCTCACTGATTCTCACTTCTTGTTCGTAACGCCATGATGCATCAGAATTGGAGGGCCACAAAAGGTACATTCATGTGCGTAGCGCGGACTGCGCGGAGGGGCGGCGGGGATGAGCGCAGGAGAACTCCGGCGCAGGCGCACCAACGTCCGGGGGAACGTCCGGGCCGCTCCGGGGCCCTGCGCCCATTGGAACGACGAGGACGCCGACTTCATCCGGGAGGTCCTGGACCTCGTCGGCGACAAATGGAGCGTGCTGATCATCGGCACGCTCGCCGACGGCCCCGTCCGTTACTCGGACCTGGGTGACGCGATCCCCGGCATCTCCCAGCGCATGCTCACGCTGACCCTGAAACACCTCCAGCGCACCGGCCTCATCACCAGGACGTCGTACCCGGAGGTGCCACCCCGCGTCGAGTACGCCCTCACCGAGCTGGGCAGGTCACTGCTCTCCACCGTTCTGGCCCTGGCGGCCTGGTCCGCCGACCACCACGCCGAGATCCGTCGCCACCAGACGGCGTTCGACAGCCGTGCCGCGACCTGACGGACTCATGCTCGCAGGTGGGCGACGACCACCCGGGTGGCCTGGGCGATGAGGCTGTCGTCCGGGCTGGCGTCCTTCCTGTCGCGGCTGGACAGCACGGCGAGCACGATCGGGGCCCGGTCGGGCGGCCAGATCACCGCGATGTCGTTGCGGGTGCCGTACCCACCGGTCCCGGTCTTGTCCCCGACCACCCAGCCGGCCGGCACCCCGGCGCGGACCAGCGCCGCGCCGGTGGTGTTGCCCCGCAGCCAGCCGAGCAGCACGTCGCGGTCCGCCGGTTCCAGGGCAACCCCCACCGTGTACGCCCGGAGGTCGCCGGCCAGGGCCCGCGCGGTGCTGGTGTCCCGCCTGTCGCCAGGTGTTCCCTCGTTCAGCGCTGTCTCGTAGCGGGCCGCGTCGGTGACAGTGTCGCCCAGCGCGCGCAGCTTCGACTCGAACCCCGCCGGCCCGCCGAGGTGGCGCAGCAGCAGGTTGCCGGCCGTGTTGTCGCTGTAGCGCACTGCGGCGTCGGCGAGGGCCCGCAGGCTCATGCCCTCGCCGACGTGCTTCTCGGTGATGGGGGAGTGCGCCACCAGGTCCCCCGCCGAGTACCGCACCACCCGATCCAGTTGGGCGTCTGTGGTGCCGTCGAGCACCTCGGCGGCGGCGAGGGCCTTCCACGTCGAGGCGTACGCGAACCGCTCGTCGGCGCGGTACTCCACAGTGCGGCCGGCGCCCGTGTCGACGGCGTAGATCCCCAGCCGCGCCCCGAACTGCTCCTCCAGCCGGCGGAACTCCTGATCGGCGGCCGGCGACGGGGCGAGCGTCACCTGCGGGCTCGGCGTCGTCAACGCCTCGGTGGCGTCGCCGCCGCCGCTGCTGCACCCCGCCACCGACACCAGTGTCGACGCCGTGGCCACCATGATCGCCAGCCGTCGGACCGAAACCGCCACTGTCGTTCCTCCTGAGGTGCCGTCGGTCAGGAAAGGATCTCCACGTACCCGTCGCTGCCGTGCACGCGGATCCGCTGCCCGTCGCGGATCAGCCGGGTCGCGTCGAGCACGCTGACGACGGCCGGCAGGCCATACTCCCTCGCGATCACCGCGCCGTGCGTCATCAACCCGCCGACCTCTGTCACCAGGCCGGCAATGCCGACGAACAGCGGCGTCCAGCTCGGGTCAGTGTGGGCGGTGACGAGGATGTCACCCGCTTCGAGGTCGGCCTGCGCCATGTCCAGGATGACGCGGGCGCGTCCTTCGACAGTCCCGGCGGACACCGGCATCCCGGCCAGGGCGCCGGCCGGCAGGTCGTCGCGTCGGTACGCCCCGGTGATCGCCTCGCCGTCGGAGGTCAGCACCCGGGGCGGGGTGAGCGGCTGGTACGACAGGAACTCCTCCCGACGCCGCCGGATCAGCTCGTCATCCACCCGGTGCGTGCGCACCACCTCGTGGAACTCCTGGAACGTGAGGTAGAAGACGTCTTCGGTCTCGGCGAGCACGCCGGCGCGTACCAGGCGCTCGGCCTCTGCCAGCAGTGCCTGCTTGTAGATGAAGTAGCGGCTGACGATGTCGTACTTCGGGTACTCCCGGTAGCCGATGAAGGCCCGCACCCGGTCGATCATCCGCGCGGTCTCGTCGGCCTTCTCTTGCCCGTCCGGCAGCGCCCGCAGGCGCGTCAACACCTCCTGCGCCTGCTGCCGTGCCCGCTGCTGGCCCTGCTCGAAGCGCCGCCGGGCCGCGCCCGGCTCGAAGAGCTTGACGTTGTCCAGCAGCACCGGCACCAGCGTGCTGGGGCGTTCGCTCCACCGCGGCCTGGTGATGTCGATCTCGCCGACGCACCGCATGCCGTAGCGGTCGAGGTACGCCTTGATGGCGGCGCGCGCCTCGGCCCCGCCCGCGACCTTCGGCAGCTCGTCGAGGAAGTCGTCGTGCGCGACGTCCTGAAGGAACGCCACCACCTCCGGGTAGGGGCGGATCACGTCGGCGACGTCGAGCAGCGCCAGCCCCATCTCCGACGTGACGTTGCCGGGCGCGGAGAGGGTGAGGGTGTCGGCGGCGTTCTTCTCACCCAGCCACTCGTGCAGCCGGTCGTTGAGCCACCAGGTGGCCTCCATGCCGGCCATGATCGCCTGCATGTTCAGCGGATCGCCGAGGACCCGCTTGTGCTCCTTGAACGCCTCCAGCAGGAAGTCGAACAGCGCCGTACCGGTCACCGTCGCGATGTCGCGGCGCAGGGCGGCTATGGATGCCCTGCTGCGCTCGATCAGCTCGGTGACGATCGCCGGGTCGGTTTCGATCGAGGTGGACGCGCCGCCGGTCGTCAGCCTGGCGGGACCACCCCCGTCCGGAAGCGTCGGAATGAAGTCGGGGCGGTCGAGGAGCGTCTGCAACGCGTCGCGCATCAGGGGATCGGACTTCCCGACCATCTCCAGGAAGCCGGCGCGGCTCGTGGGCGAGGCCAGCAGCCGGGTGGCGTCGACGAACAACCTCCCGCCGGCCTTCAGCATCACGGCGATGGCCGTCAACTGCCACATCGAGAGACCCAGCGGCCGCATGGCGTCGGTCATCATCTGCTGGTGACCGACCGAGAGGTAGACGTGGTTCTCCTGGTCGTCGGCCGCCGGGATGGGGAACAGGGTGGTGATCGGCCGGCTCTGCACGATCTGGAAGTCGTCGTCCACCAGGCACCACTCGATGTCCTGCGGGCGGCCGAAGTGCGCCTCGATCCGTCGCCCGAGCTGCACCAGCCGTAGGACCTGCGCCTGCGTCAGCGCCGGCTGCTCCTGCCGCTGCGCCTCGATCGCCACCTCCCGCGTTCCGCCGCCGGGCAGCGCGGTGACGGCGCGTTGCTTGGCGGCGACAGTGCCGGTGACGACCTCGCCGTCGCGCACCCTGAAGACGTCCGGGTTCACCAGGCCGGACACCAGGGCCTCGCCGAGGCCGAAGCTGGCGTCCACAGTTGCGACAGTCCGGTTGCCAGTCACCGGGTCCGCCGTGAACAGGATGCCTGCGGCATCCGAAAAAACCATCTGCTGTACGACGACAGCCATCTGAACCGTGCGGTGGTCGATGCCGTTGCGAAGGCGGTAGATGACGGCCCGCTCGGTGAACAGTGACGCCCAGCACCGGCTGACGTGCCGCAGGATCGCCTCCGGCCCCACCACGTTCAGGTAGGTGTCCTGCTGGCCGGCGAAGGACGCCGTGGGCGTGTCCTCCGCCGTCGCGCTGGACCGCACGGCGTAGGCGGCCTGCTCGCCGAACCGGTCGAGCGCGCCGGTGATCGCGGCGGCCAGGTCGCCCGGAATCGGGGTCTCCTCGACGCTGCGGCGGATCTCCGCGCTGAGCGTGCGAATCGCCTCCCGCTCGTCCGCGCTCAGGCGCGACAGCTGATCGAGCCGATCGTCCATCGACGGCGTCTGCGCCATGATCCGCCGGAAGGCGGCAGTCGGCACGCAGAACCCCGCCGGCACCCGGATGCCGTCGATCCGGGACAGCGCGCCCAGGTGCGCGGCCTTGCCGCCGACGACCGACACCTGCGTCTCGTCGACCTCTCGAAGATCCAACAGCTGTGCCCGGTCGGCGCGGTCCTCGTCCCTCGACAACACACCCACGTCTCGCCCCCGTTACCTCGTTTGTGCTGGTCCGGCCGCCGATTCTGCGCCACGACCGGGGTCTTGCGGCAAGCCCCCAGGTGCGGTATACGTTAGAAGTGGCAGGGAGAGTGATCTCCTTGCCGCTTGTTTTTGTCGGGGTGGCCGGGCCCTGCTCAGTCGTAGGGGAGTCGGCGCGGCTCGAATCTCAGTCCTCGGCCGAGCTGCCAGGAGGCGGTGGGCCAGGCCGCGAGGAAGCCGGCTATCAGCCCGATCTGGCCGGCGAACCAGAACGTGGGGCTGTCGGCTCGCATGGATGGCTCCGGCAGGACCACGCGATGCGCGAGGGTCAGCCACACGAACAACGTCACCTCGAACGCGGTGATGGTCAGCAACTCGATCCTGCCGACGCTCGACAGCGCGTGCCAGATCTTTGCGAGGCGGCGACCCGGCCCGGCGAAGTACCGGAAGAGCACGGCGATCGTCACCGCCATCAGATAGTCGCCGGCGTAGGCGACCCACAGTGGGTCCTTGCCCGCGTCGAATCTCACGGCGTACAGGGCGACCTCGGCGATGACGAAGCCGAGAGCGCAGTGGGCGCCGCAGCGGGACACGTGGGTGACGACGATGCCCCGGCGCGGCCGGTGCGGTTGCCCCTCCTGCCGCCGTCGAGAGAACGCCTCGGGCCTGCCCCAGTTCCAGTAGAGGCGGACGGCGGCCGGGCCGATGTAGAGGACGGTCACCAGCCAGACGATCTCCATGACCCGGACCGGCTGACGGTTTCCACGGAGATAGGTGTCGGCCAGCACCACCGCGAAGCTGACGACGCCGACAGCGAGCGAAGCCCACGAGAGCGCTACGAGCCAGGTTGGTTGCATCCCCGCCCCTTCCGCCAGCCGGGCGAGTCTTTCATGGCGTACTCGTTCGGACCGGCGGATCGGGCGTTCCCGCGTGCCGACGCGGACGGATTCACCCTCCCCGGCCTCGCCGCCGGTCCGTCGTGCGAACCCGCCGTCCGCTGCGGTCAGTCGCGCTTCAGGCCGGCGAAGACGACCGCGAGCGTACGAGCTTGCAACTGTTGGTCCCACCCGCCATGCAGAGCGCCCTGGCACAGGCTGGTAAGGAGCGCCATCGTCTCGGGTAGCCGTACCGAGTCGGCGACGGCTCCGGCGGCCCGCGCGCGTTCCAGCAGCCTGCCCACCGCCTCCTCCAGGTGACCTACCGCGTCGGGAAGCCGGATGTCCACCCCGGACCCGGCGAGCAGGTCGACGACGGTCTTCTTCCCGGCGGCCTGCGCCACGAGGTGGGTGAAGAACGTGAAGAGGTCGTGTTTCCCTGCCTCCTCGACGAGTTGCCCGAGCAGTCGCTTCATGATCGCGGCGAGCAGGTCGTCCTTGGTGGGGAAGTGCCGAAAGACCGTACCGATGGCAACGCCGGCCCTCCGAGCCACCTCCTCGGTGGACGCGCGGGTGCCGAACTCGGCGAAGGTCGCCTCGGCGGCGTCGAGGATGCGTGCCCTGTTGCGCTGCGCGTCGGCGCGCAGCGGCGACCCCTCTACCAAAGTGAGTCTCCACTCATTATTCTCGGACGGGTAAGTCGAGTCATGACTCATTATCCAGGAGGACGACGTGACACCAAGCGAGATCTTCGACAGCATGCGCGCCCGGTGGCTCGCGAACCTGCCCACCTACGAGGCCGACTCGCTCGCCGACGACGTGGTGCTTGAGACACCGTTCGCCGCACCCGGCCGCCCTACGCGTATCGAAGGGAAGCAACGGGTCCTTGAGTACACGCAAGCGGGCCAGGCGATGTTCCCGGTCCGGTTCGACGACTGCCGCAACGTGGTCCTGCATGAGACCGCTGACCCCGAGGTGATCGTGATCGAATACGAACTGGTCGGCACCCACACGGGGACCGGCCTGACCGCCTCGGCACCATTCATCGGGGTGCTGCGGACCCGAGACGGCAAATTGGCTCACTGGCGCGAGTACCAGCACACCCTCGCCATCGCTCAGGCCGTCGGTCAGGCATAGAAGCGGCACCGTCGCGCTGGCAGACTCTCGGGCATGGTCGACTGGTATGCACGGGCCGAAGTGGACGGCGGCGTCGTCCGGATCTCGGAACCGCACGTCAACGAGCTGCTGTCGGCGAACTTCTGGTGGTTGCGGGGCAACGATCGGGACATCGTGATCGACGCCGGGCTCGGTGTCGTCGCCCTGCGGCAGGCGATTCCGGGCCTGTTCGAGCGTGATCCGATTGTCGTGCTCACCCACGCGCACCTGGATCACGTCGGTGGGGCGGCTGAGTTCGGGGACCGGGCCGCCCACCCCGCCGAGGCGGGGATCCTCGCGGCGGGCGTACCGGCGAGCATGTACGGCGCGGAACTCTTCGAGAAGCTGGGCATCGACGCCGCCGGGGAAGCCGTCCCGGCGCTCATGATCGATGTTCTGCCCGATCCCGGGTACGACCCGGCTGCCTACCGCGTCGCACCGATGACCCTGCACCGCCTGCTCGACGACGGCGACCGCATCGACCTGGGCGGGCGGGTGCTGACGGTGCTGCATCTTCCGGGCCATACGCCCGGGAGCATCGCCCTGCTGGAGGAACACACCGGGACCCTGTACTCGGGCGACATCATCTACGAGGGTGCCCTGATCGACGATCTGCCGAACTCCGACGTGGCCGCGTACCGGCGGAGCATGGAGTTCCTCGTCGACCTCGACGTGTCCGTCGTCCATCCCGGTCACGGGGAGAGTTTCGACAGGGCACGCCTTCGTCAGTTGGCCGAGACCTACCTGCGCAGAACGGTCGCCAGCGCTACCCATGATGAAAGCCGACATATAGCATAATCAGTGAGGTGCCTCCCAAAAGGGAAACTTCACGGCTGACCCGTAACCCGGGCCGCTTGCTGGCCTTCAGCGACGGTGTCTTCGCGATCGCTGTGACGCTGCTGGTGCTGGAGATCCAACCGCCCCACGACTTCGAGCGCCTCGCCCGGGGGCTCGGTGCGCTGTGGCCGTCGTACCTGGCGTACACGCTGAGCTTCCTGCTCATCGGGCAGGTGTGGGTGAATCACCACGTCATGTTCGATCGCGTCCGGCACGTCGACCGAGGGGTCCTGTTCCTCAACACGTTGCTCCTGATGGTCATCGCCTTCCTGCCGTTCTCCACGTCACTGCTCGCCGAAGCGTTGCGCGCGGAGCAGGGGCTGCGCGCGTCGGTCGTCGTCTACGGCGGCACACTGTGGACGGCGGCGGCCCTCTTCAACATCGTGTGGGCGTACCTTCGGCGCGCCAAACTGCTGGACCCGGGCCTCGGGCCGTTCGGCGCGCGGGCCATCGGTCGCCGGTTCGCGCTCGCGCTGGTCTGGATCGGCTCCGGCATCCTCGTCGGCGCGTTCGTGCCGATCGCCGGTGTGGCCATCATCGCCGGGTTCCTGCCCGCCTACTACCTGCCCATCCGCGGCGAGTACGGCGAGAACGACGACACCGCCGAGCAACCGGCCGACTAGCTAGAGTCGGTGCCATGCGGATCAGGATCGACGGCAGCGATCTCCCAGGTCAGCGCCCCGGTGCGGAGGCCGACGCGCTGCGGGTGGGAAACGTGCACGTCGGCGTTCAACGCAAGGCCGACGTCGTCGATCAGGTGCCGGCCGACGCGGCAAGCGCCACCTGGTCCTTCGAGGTGTCCAGCCGTGAGATCGACGGAGCACTCGACGTCGGTGGCCCCTGGGTGCACGGCCGCCCCGGGGCGCGGTTTCTCTATCTGAGCTGGGGCGCGGTGACCCAGGACGGCTTCGCCATGTTCCGACGAGCGAAGCTGATGTTCACCGACGTGCCGACCGAGCTGCTGCGCGCCGCCCACGAGGGCGACGGGACGCTGGTCGGCCGGGTCGGGTTGACCGATGCCACCGGTGGGCCCATCTGCGCTCGGGTGCGCCCGCCCGCCATCGCGTGGGCGGTGCAGTGAGCGTCCTCGAAACTAGCTGCCGAAGTCGACGCCGCTGAGGGAGACGGAGCGATACGCGGCGAGGCGTTCGGCCTGCGCGGTGATGGCTTTACGCGTCGCGTCCGACAGTCGGTGCCACGGCTCGACGGCGACAGTGAACGTCCTGCCGGACTTGCGGGGCCGCCAGGTGCCGACCAGCTCGCCGTCGACCAGGACGGCGCCGGGGCGACCCAACACCGGCCACAGCTCCTTGACGTGGGCGGCGTCCGGCACCAACGTTGCCCGGTCCTTGGCCTGCAGGAACAGATCGAACGGGCCGAGCAGTCGGGTGCCAGTGCCGTCGGCGGACTCCAGCGCCTCCTCGTCGGCGGCCAGCAGCGAGCGCACCTCGCGGTCGACCGTCACCTCGATCACGTCGTCGGGCCAGCGCGCCTTCACGTCCTTCACCGGGGCGTCGAGGTAGTCGGCGACCTGTTTCGGGGTGGCCGGACCGAGCAGGCGAAGATACCCGCGGATGAGGTCGAAGCGGTCACCCGCGACGGCTGCCTTCCTGAACCCGGTGATGCGCCGCAGGACCGGGGGTGAGGTGTCGAGCTGCAACTCCAACCCGGCCCGCACGGCGGCGAGCCGGAACGGCATCTCGAACAGGTGCGTGGCGTCGCACGGCCGGCAGAACCGCAGATACGGTTCGGGCAGCATGGTGGCCAGGCGGCCGGACACGTCCCCCTTGACCGTCGGCGTCCTGACGATGGCCCGCATCCGGTCGGCGATCTCGTCCAGGGCCGCGAGAGTGTCGATGCCAGCGGCCTTCAACGGTTTCGCGGCATCGTAGATGCGCTTGCCCGCGTCGGCCTCGGAGAAGGGTTCGACAGCGGCCGCCACCTTCGCAACGTCGGCCCGGCGGTAAAGGTGGGGAGCGCCCCGCACCGTCCACAGCAGGACCAGATCGGCGTCGGACAACGCTGTCACGTCGACCCCGCGTACTGCCAGCGCCCAGCGCGCGCCGTCCGGACCGGTGTTCTGCACCCCGAGGTCCAGGACGGCGGTGTCGGCGAGTGTGCCCTCGTCCCGGTCCAGCTGCTGGGCCCGGACCCGGAAGTTCATCACCTGGCGCCGATCGACCATGTCAGCACCCTAGTTGGGGCGGCGCGCCCGGTGGGTCCAGGCGCGCAGCGCCCATTCAACGGGGCCGTACCGGAACCGTCGCAGCCACCACGAGCTGACCACCAGCTGCACCGCGAAGATCATCAGCGCGATCAGCAGTGTCTGCGCCGGCGAGGTGCGGCCGACCAGGCCCCACCCGACACCGGTGAAGACGAGCACACACACGAGCGACTGGGCCAGGTAGTTCGTCAGGGCCATCCGCCCAGCCGGCGCGAACGCGTCCGCGAGGCGCGGCCGCCGGGTGAACAGGCGCAGCAGGGTCGCGGCATAGGCGGCGGCCAGGAACGGCGCGGTGACGATGCTGACCATCAGTCCGGTCAGGTTCGCCGTGGAACCACCGACTGCGAACACGACGGCGCCGGCCAGACCGACCGGGTACCCCACCCGTTCGCATCGGCGCAGCAGGTCCTGGTGGGCGGGCACTGTGGCGAGCAGCTTGTGCTTGCCGGCGGCGAGGCCGACGAGGAACGCCGCGAACGCCAGCGGCCCCTGCACGGCGAGACCACCGATCATCGCCGGCATCGACCGCAGGTGCTCCAGGACGACATCGCCGAGGTCGCCGCCCAGCGCCAGCGTCGAACGCGCACCGGCACTGAGTGCGGAGGCCTCGTCCGGCACCAGCGTGACGCCGAGGACCGCGGCGATCCCGACCACGACGGCGATGCCGCCGATGATGGACGCCGCCACGACGAGCGCGGTGCGGGGCTCGATCCGCCGGACCGCGAGCAGCACGAGACCGAGCAGCGCGTACGTGGTGAGGATGTCGCCGTGGAACAGCAGCACCGCGTGCAGCACGCCGAGCACGAACAGCCCGGAGAGTCGGCGCAGGAACGCCGGGCGGAACGCCACTGCGCGCCGAGCAGCGGAGTCGAGTTGCAGGGTGAAGCTGTAGCCGAACAGAAAGGCGAACAGCAGGTACGCCTTCATCGCGAACAACAACTCCACCGCGCCGACGATCAGCAGGTCGACGGGGCCGTGCGCCGGATCGTCCACCAGGTGGAAGTCGTAGCCGGAGCTGAAGAACGCGATGTTCACCAGCAGGATGAGCAGCAGCGCGCTTCCGCGCAGTGCGTCCACGACAGCGATGCGGGCGAGGGTGTCCCCGGGCGAGGGCTGTCGGTGGCCGTCGCCGGGTCGGTCGAGCCCTGTCACATTCATGGTGTCCAGCCTCCGGAGCGCGGCCCGCTGGCGTGAAGTGCTTTCGTCACACGGACCGTCGTGACGAAAAGACGCCATCCCCGCGGCGGGGGAGGCGATGTCCCTCCTCGGCATTCCGCTGTTCGCCAATCCCGACCCGTTCCGCGAGTGGTACCACGGTCGCGGACCCGGGGTCGGGGATCACCCGGTCGACGGCTTCCTGGGCCTGCCGGCCGGCGCGTTCTACCTGGGCCTCCTGTGCGTCCTCGCCGGGCTCGGCGGCGTTCTGGCGCTGGGGCTCATTCAGGACTGGGGCCTGGTCTTCCCCCGGTGGGTGCCGTGGCTGCGCGGACGTCGGGTGCCACAGTGGATGCCCCTGACGCCGACGGTGCTGGGATCCGCCCTGATGATCGGGTACTCGGCGACTCTGCCCTGGCAGTTCGCCGCAGACCTGGGGGAGTCCAGCGCGGACGACATCTTCACCCCGACCGGCGTCCTGATCGGTCTCCCGCTCCTGCTGGCCTGGGCGGTCGCGTTGCCGCTGGCCGGTTGGTCCTACTACCGCCGTACCCGTCGGCCGCGACGCGAGCGGCGGCGCTGATCGGCGGCAGTGGATGACCGACCAGCGTCGCCGTCCGGGTGGTCCAGCATCGGGTGACGGCCTCAGGCCACCAGGGAAACCCGCCCGTTGTCCAGGTCGTAGCGGGCACCCACCACCCGCAGCGCACCCTCGTGCACCTTCTCGGCGATGATCGTGCTGCGTGCGCTGAGCGCCCGCACCTGGGCGGCGATGTTGGCCCGGACCCCGTTCTCCACGGGGTCGCCGGGCTGCTCCAGCACCGGCTCGACGACCGGGCGCAGGGCATCCACGATGGTGCCGATGTGCCCGGGCGCCGTACCGCCGGTGTGGATGGCATCGATGGTGGCGGTGATCGCGCCGCAGCGCTCGTGGCCGAGGACGACGATCAGCAGGCTGCCGAACTCCTCCACCGCGAACTCGACGCTGCCGAGCAGCAGGTCATCGACGATGTTGCCGGCCACCCGGTTGTCGAACAGGTCACCCAACCCCTGGTCGAAGAGCACCTCGGGAGCCACCCGGGAATCCGCGCAGCCGACCGTGATGGCGAACGGGTGCTGGCCGGAGGCGAGCCGGTGCAGGTCGGTCAGGCCCTGGTGCGGGTGCCGGCCGTGGCCGGAGGTGAACCGCCGATTGCCGGCCTGTAGCCGACGCAGCGCCTCGGTCGGCGTGTCGACGGGGTTGTCGGCTGGGGCAGCGGAGCCTGCGGACGGGCTGGCTAGGGCCCCGCCGAGCGCCACGGCGGCGGCACCACCGGCGGTCAGCAGCGAACGGCGGGACAGGTAGGAACGTGCCACGATCATCTCCCTGAGGTGAGGCAACATGCCTCTTCCTACCAGCCCACGGTCCACATAGGTGGCCGCTGTTCCAGCGATCGGTGGCGCGCAATTGATCATCGTTTGAACATCGGCTATCGTCCGCGTCCGTGAAATCTTCCCGTCTTGCCTCCGCCATGTTGATCCTTGCCGTCTCGACGTCCCTCGCCGCCTGCGGCGACGGTGACAAGGCGACGACCGCCGCACCCACCACGTCCGCACCGACGTCCGCCGCCCCATCCGCCGTGGCCACCTCCGCTGCCGCCACGCCGGCCTCGCCACCCGCCGCCGGCGCGGCGACCGACAAGCAGCTCTGCGAGGCGGTGAAGAAGGCCAGCGACGAGATGAGGACCGAGATGGTCAAGGTCGCCACGACTGGCGACGCGTCGGCGGCGGACTTCAAGAAGATCCTGGCTGGGCTGGAGCAGAAGGTGACCACCGTCGCCTCGACCGGCGACGGTAAGTTGGCCGACGCCCTGCGGACGTTCGCCGCCGAGGCGGCCAAGGCAGCGGCCGCGGCGGACCCGGCGACCGCCGCCGACAACCCGGTCTTCGAGAAGGCCGGCAAGGAGATCAGCACCGCGTGCAAGACGCACGGCGTCAGCATGGTTCTCTGACCGTCGCGGCCCGATCAGGTCGGGTGTGATGACGGACGGCCCCCACGCCTGAGCATGGGGGCCGTCCGTTTCAGTACCGAATTACGGCTGAATTGTCGGCCTCAGTCGCTGACCGGTTCGACGCGGATGGCCGGCGACAGCGCGCGCAGGAAATCAGGAGCGTCGAACATCTCGCCGGCGGAGGCGACGCCGCTGGTCCTCGTCCGACCATCGAGGACGCGCCGAACCGCCTCCACGGCCAGGGGCGCGCTGACGGCGTAGATGTCCCGACCAGTGGCCACGACGCGTCGGCGCACGTCGCCGCGACGCACGACGACGTCGACAGTGAACGTCTGCGCTGACCGGCCCAGCTCGTCGACCGCGACCGGCGCCGCCGCGGCGGCGAGGTCGGTGGTGGCGTCGACGGTCATGTAGGTGCGGACCTCGGGGATATCCAGGTGACGGGGGATGGTGACGACGTCGGCCATGGTGAACTCCCCGAGGACGGTGCGCCGGCCCAGCGGCGCGGGGAAGGCCCAGTCCACCCTCGGCAGCTCCCCGCCGGAGTGGTACTCCAACCGGCCCCCGGTGTAGCGGACCCGCCGGCCGGCGCGGCGCTCGCGGGAGACGACGCCCGCGGCGACCGTCCCGGCCGTCGGGCGCCAGCTGCTCAGTCCGTACGCGACGTGCGCCTCGTCGGCCGACGTCCAGTCGCCCATCGCCGTCGTCGCGAGCAGATCACCGAGCCCGCCGAAGAAGGCCATCGCCGGGACCACCGCGACACCCGCCGCCCGGGCGCGCTCGGTGAAGTGCGTGAACGTGTCGACGTTGGCCTCGATCTCGGCCGCCACGTCCACGTACGGGATCCCGGCGCGCAGCGCGGCCTCGATCACACCTGCGGCCGTCGACGCGAACGGGCCGGCGCAGTTGATGACCGCGTCCACGCCGGTCAGCGCCACGTCGAGCGCGGCCGGATCGTCGGCCGACGCCACCCGGTAGTCGCCCCCGAACGCCTCCAGCCTGCGTGCGTCGCGCCCCACCGGCAGCGCACCGAACCCGCGCTCGCGCAGCTCCGCCATCACAAACCGTCCGGTGTGCCCGTACGCCCCGAACACCGCCACGTGGTAACCCATGGATGCCCCCTCGAAAGATCGACTGGGACCAGCCTCGCGCAGCGGTCGGCGGCCGACCAGTGTCGGGAACGCCAACTCCCGTACAGTTTCGGACATGGCCCTTGTCGCGATCGCCGCCACCGACGGGATGCTGCACTTCGAGCTGGCCCTGGCCTGCGAGGTCTTCGCCCACGACCCCTCCGGCCTGGCCGACCCCTGGTACGACGTGGCGATCTGCGGCCCCGGCCCGGTCCGGGTCGGCCGCTTCCTGGTGGCGCCCGACGACGGCTTGGACCGCCTCGCCCGAGCCGACACCGTGATCGTCCCGTCGGTCGAGGACGTCGACGCGGACGTGCCCCCCGATCTGCTCGACGCCGTCCGCGCGGCCCACCGGGCGGGTGCCCGGATGGTCTCGCTGTGCACCGGCGCGTTCGTGCTGGCCGCCGCCGGGGTGCTCGACGGGCTGCGGGCCACCACGCACTGGGCCCACACCGAGGCGCTGGCCGCCCGCCATCCCCGGGTGCGGGTCGATCCGGACGTGCTCTACGTCGACAACGGCACCGTGCTCGCCTCCGCCGGCAAGGCCGCCGCGATCGACCTGTGTCTGCACCTGATCCGCCGCGACCACGGCTCGACCGTCGCCAACGCCGTCGCCCGCCGCCTGGTCGTGCCACCGCACCGCGCCGGCGGTCAGGCCCAGTACCTCACCACCCCGGTGCCCGCCCGTGACGACCACCCGCTGGCCACCCTGTTCCCCTGGGTGCTGGCCCGCCTGGACCGGCCGTTGACCGTCGAGGACCTGGCCCGGCAGGCGAACATGAGCTCCCGCAACCTGGCCCGCCACTTCCGGTCGGCCACCGGCACCACTCCACTGCTGTGGCTGTCGACCCAGCGGATCCGCCGCGCCCAGGAGTTGCTGGAGCAGACCGACGACAGCATCGACGCCATCGCCCAGGCGGCCGGCATGGGCACCGCCGCGACGCTGCGTCGACACTTCCACCGCACCGTCGGCGTGCCCCCGGACGCGTACCGGCGCACCTTCCGGGCCACCGGGCCCGCCGTCGTCTGACCGTGCCGTCAGCGCTGGTCGGGGCGTTGGCGGGCGAACGCGTCGCGCTTGCCCCAACGGCCGGTGATGTCCAGGAGCGCGATCCGCCCGAAGGTGGCGGGCAGCGCCGGGTCCACGGCCAGGTGGTCATCGTGCGGGTTGATACCGAGCATGGTGCGGATCAGCAGCATGCAGGCTCCGCTGGACCACGCCTGCGGACTGCCGGCGGTCGGGTAGCGGATCGGAAACCTGGTGGTGTCGCGGTCGAACCCGCCGAACGCCTCGGGTAGCCGACCCTCGAAGTAGGTGGCGGCGGAGAGGATGCCCTCGGCGATGCGGGCCGCCTCGTTGCCGAACCCGTAGCGGCGCAGACCCCAGGCGATGAACGAGTTGTCGAACGGCCAGACCGTGCCGTTGTGGTAGCCGAGCGGGTTGTAGCGGCGCTGCCCCTCGGCGAACGTCCGCACCCCCCAACCGGAGAAGAGCGCCGGCCCCATCAGGTGTTCGACCACCCGCGGCGCCCGCTCCGGTGGCACGATGCCGCTCCACAACAGGTGCCCGATGTTGGACGACAGGCTGTCCACGGGGGTGCCGTCGTGGTCGAGCGCGAGGGCGTAGAAGCCGCGGTCCTCAAGCCAGAAGTCCCGGTTGAACCTGTCGTACAGGGCCGCCGCCTCGCTCTCCAGCCGATCGGCGAAGGCAGGGTCACCCCAGAACGTACGGGCCAGTCGTGCCCCCCGCATCTTCGCGTCGTAGGCGTACCCCTGGGTCTCGCAGGTGGCCCTCGGGAAGCCCGGCAGCCGGCCGTCGGCGTAGGAGATGCTGTCCCAGGAGTCCTTCCAGCACTGGTTGTCCAGGCCGGTGGCGCGGTTGCGTCGCTGGTACCAGATGTAGCCGGTGGAGTTCAGATCCGCATACCTGTCGATCCAGGCCAGGGCCGCGCGGGCCTCCTGCTCCAACTCCCTCACCAGCGCTGTGTCGCCGCTCCACCGCTCGTACTCGTCGAGCAGCACCACGAACAGCGGCGAGGCGTCCACAGTGCCGTAGTAGGGGGAGTGTGGCTGCTCCTCGAACGCGGCCGACTCCCCGTAGCGCAGCTCGTGCAGGATCCGGCCCGGGTCCTCCTCCAACACGTCGTCGGTCCGGGCGCCCTGGAGCGACGCGAGGATCCGCAGTGTCGGTGGGGTCAGTGACGGGGTGACCGGCAGGGTTTGCAGGCAGGTCAGCAGGCTGTCGCGACCGAACAGGGTCATGAACCAGGGCAGGCCGGCTGCGGGCACGCTGGCGCCGCCAAGCGAGAGCGGGGCGAAGCGCAGCGCCGCCAGGTCCACCAGGCTGCGGTGGTAGACCTGCTGAAGGGCTGCGTTGTCGGTGTCCAGGGTCGGGGCCGCCGCGACCCAGGCCCGCACGCTGGTGGGCAGTGTGGAGTCGTCCGGCCGTAGGGCCCGCAGGGCGGAGCGCAGGTCGACGCCGTCCGGACGCAGCGCCAGCATGACCGCCTGCAACCGCGTCGACCACTGCTGGCCGGGGCGCAGCCGGACGGTGAACCGGAGGCCCCCCGGGTCGAACTCGGCGGGCTCGCTGGCCGAGACGACGACCTCACGTCGGTAGGTGCCGCGCCGGTAGCCCAGGCGCAACTCGTTCTGGCCGACGTGCGTGTAGTGCGCGCCGCTCTTTTCACCGACGTCGAACTTGATCTCGAAGATGTCGGCGAAGTCGGCGGCCACCTCCAGACGCACGTCGAGCGTCATGTCCCGCTCGCCGTAATTGAAGATCGTCAGCGACTCGGTGAGGTCCGGACCGATGCGCCTGCGCCGAATGGCCGACACGTCGGCCTCCACGTAGTCCACCGCCGCGCCAGGCACCACGAAGAACGTGACCTCGAAGTACTGGCTGTCGTCCACCGACAACGCGGTCATGCACTCGCCGTTGACTGTGAGCCGCCAGCGGGACAGGAAGCGCGTGTCAGCGGCGAAGAGGCCGACCGGGGTGCTCGGGGACGACTCGACGTCGCCGCTGGCGTCGGACACCATGAAGGTGTTCCCGTCGATGCACGCCGCAGTGCCCGCGATGTCCCTCATCGGTCACGTCCCACTGTCACGATCCTCGCGCTGAAGCGGCCCGGGCTCTCGCGGGAACAGCCGCCCGATGCGCAACGCCAGGGCGAGGTCACCGTCGACCATGATCTCGCCCCGGGTGATCGCCGCCAGCCCGTTCACCTCGCCCCGCGCCATCGCCTCAGCGAGCTGCGCGGACACCTGGATCACAGTGGTAGCGGGGGCACCGCTTCGGGTCACCCGCATCCGGCCATGATCGATCTCCAGCAGCCACTGCTCCAGGTTGTCGTCGTCGCGGATGTCGAATCGCACGCTGCCACAGACCTTGCTGAACCGTGGATCCTGGCCAGCGACCGTCAACCGCTCGAAGAAGGCGCTGGTCGCCGACATCCCACCTCCTCGGGCGCTGGTAAGAGCGGATGCCGGCTACCCGCTGCCGCGCACTCCTAACGCCGGGCGGCCCCCTGTTCAGGGTGCGAGCGAGAAGCGGGTCCAGGTGGTCGCGTCCGTGGTGACGAGGACGTGGTCCGGCTCGCCCGTCGACCCGTCGTCACGCCCGAAGAGCCACGCGTAGCCGGGCGCGACACTGACCGCACCGACGAGCCGGCCGTACTCCCGGGCGACAGTGAAGTGCCGCCCGTCGTCCCGGCTGACCAGCAGCCGTGCGCGACGGTCGGGTTCGGTGCCCGTACCGGGCGTGATCGCCAGCAGGGACCGGTCCGAGCCCACCGTGAGGTCGTAGTGCGCCTGCGCGGGCAGCTCGGCGCCGGTGTCCGTCCAGGTCTTCGCGCCGTTCGTGGTCCGCAGCAGCCGCATCCCGCCGCCCGCCGTCGACGGTTCGGTCAGCGCGTACCCGTTCCGGTCGTCGAGCCCGACGGCTGCGATCACGTCCCCGCCGTCGCCCACCTCCCAGGTGGTCCAGGTCGCGCCTCGGTCGGCGCTGCGCGCGACGGTTGATCCCTGGGCGCTCGACATCCGGTACGTGGCCCAGAGGCTGCCGTCCGCCGCCGGGTAGAGGCTGAACAGCGGACGCTGCGTGGGCGCCCTGGCGGTGAGGCGGTACACAGTTCCACTCGACGGGTCCACCGCCAGCGGCTCCGACACCGGCGCGCAGCCGAATCCGCAGAGGACCGGTCGGGCCGTCGCCGGAAACGTGGGTACGGCGACGATCGCGGAACCCGCGTCCCGCCAGGTGCGGCCGTAGTCAGTGGAGAGGTGGGGCAGCCCCGAGTCGGTGACCAGGTAGGACCGCTCACCGAGGACGGAGAAGTGAGTGCCGCTGCCCGGCGTCCCGGCCGCGGTGCCGGCCGCGCATCTGGTGCCCTCGAAGCGCGCCGCGTCCCAGTCCGACCAACTGCGGCCACCGTCGCCGGTGTACGAGAAGCGCAGGACGCAGCCGTCCTGCCGCACGTCGACTCCGGAGTCGGGCCCGGTCAGCGTGAAATCGCTGAACTGCGCACCTGACGGTGTCGGCGGGTCGGCCGGCGCGGCCCGGTCCGGCTCGACCACCAGCGGTACGACCGCCAGCCCGGCCAGTACGACCAGCGCGGTCGCCACCATCGCGACCGACCGGTGCCGACGGGACCGGGCGGTGCTGCGCAGCTCGTCGAGGGGCGGCGGTGACACGGCCTCGGTGACGGTGTCCACGTCGAATCCGGAAAACTCACGACCGGACATCGATCCTCCCGGTTTCCGTAGCGTCGGCGAGCAGCGCCGCCAGGGCCACCCTGCCCCGTGACAACCGGGACTTCACCGTCCCGGACGACACGCCCAGCGTGGCGGCGACCTCGTCCACCGGCAGGTCGACGAGGTAGTGCAGGGCCAGCGCGTGTCGCTGCCCCTCGGGTAGCACGCGCAGCGCGGCGAGCAGGGCGAGGTGCTCGGGGGAGTGGTCGGCGACGGCCGGCGGCGGGCCGATCCGGCGCAGCAGGCCGTCCAGCATCCGACGGCGGCGGTACCGGCTGCGGGCCCAGTTCACGGCGACCCGACGCAACCAGGCCTCCGGGTTCTCCAGCCCGGCGAACCGCCCTGGCGACACCAGCGCACGGGTGAACGCCTCCTGGACCGCCTCCTGCGCCTCGGTCAGGTCGCCGGTCACCGCGTACAGCTGGACCACCAGGCGTCGGAAACAGCTGGCGTAGAGCTCGGAGATCGGATCGCCGTCGGACACCGTCACCCCCCTTCTCCACCATTCCCACCAACGGGCCCGGGAGAAGGTTCCGGTGGCCGGCCAGAATTCGGGTCAGCCGAGGTCGAAGTCCACCACGACCGGCGCCCGCCCGACCCGCACCGGGGTCGCGGCGTCGAAGCCGGCGGCGTCGCGGTGCCAGACCGGCGGGGTGTACGCGCAGTCGCAGCGCAGCTTCACCCGCTGCCCGGGGAGCAGGCGCAGGGCGTAACCGCTGCCCACGTCCGCGACGCCGGCCAGGTCCCCGGTGGCCGGGTCGAACGCGATCACCTGGGCGTAGGTGAGCAGCTCGTCGACCCGTACCGCCCCGCTGAGCGGCGTCCCGGCGGGTAGCGCCTGATTCAGGGTCACCGTCTGGTGGCTGCGGACCCGCACCGGCCGCGCCTGCTGCCGACTGCCCACCCCACCGGACCACACCGTCGCCAGGCCGGCGGCGGCAAACTGCACGGGCCAGTGGTACGGGCCGAGCCCGGTGATCGTGTAGCGGCCGTCGTCGTCGGTGGTCGGGCCGTGGTCGCCGTACTTCGGATCCGGCACGTACGGCACCACCATGACCCGGGCGCGCGGAACCGGGGCGCCCGTCGCCGCGTCGGTCACCACTCCGACCACGGTGCCGGGCGGGTCGAGCCGGATGTCCGGCACGCCGGTCACCGCACCGGCGCGTACCTGGACCACCCGGGCCCGCTCACGCTCACCGGTGCCACCGTGCCGGCCCACCCACTGCCAGCCGTGCACCGTCGTGTCGTAGGGGCGCACCAGCAGCCGGTACCTCCCCGGGGCGACGTCCCCGGTCACCAGGACTCCCTGCTCGTCGGCGCAACCCCCGTACCGTCCGAGCTGGTCCTCGCCGAGCGTGACCGCCGCCAACGCCGCGGCGTCCACCGGGACGAGCGCGGCGCAGGCCCGGGGGACCGGTGCGCCGGTCGTCGCGTCGCGGACCACGGTGCGGACACCGCCGGGCGCGGGCGACCCGGGGGTACGCGCGGCAGCCGGCGCGGCGGCCTCCCCGACGAGCAGTACGACGGCGATGGTGGCGGTCAGCTGGCGCAGCAGAGCGCGGGTCATAGGGATGTCCTTCCGGCGGCGTGGCGGGTTGGGCCGACGATAACGGCATTCAACTGATCCAAAACGGTCAATGCCATTGTGTGGAACCACTGTCGGGTCTCTGACCGTTTCTCGCCATCCGGGCCACAGCGCCTAGAGTTCAGCAGATGGTGATCCGCCAATGCCGCCGGCCAATCCGGTAATGTCCTCGCCACTAATGGCCTCGCCACCCGAAGGAGTCGGGGTAGGTCAGCACATCGTCGGCCTGGCCCCGAGCATCGTCGACGTCGTGGCGAGGCTACCTGCCGACACGTGGCAGCACTGCCTCAGCCTCATCGGACGGAGACCTGGCGAATGGCGCCGCATCGACGCGGACGTCGCCCGAGCGCTTCTCACTGTGATAGTTGGCGCAGACGCCAGTCACGTCCTGCTGCACACCGAGACGGACCTGCCCTCGGACGTCGTCATCCGACCCGGCTCCACGGTAGCCAATGCGCTGTCGGTGATCCCACCCCGCGATGGTCTGCGGCGCACATTCGTGTCCACGGTGGGGGTTCGGGGCGACGCGTGGGATCCGTTGTCGCAGTTCTTCCGCGCCGCAATCGAGGCGATCGGGATCGCGCACCACGCCGTCCCCGTCGTCGGTGACAACCCGGTGGTCTTCGTGTTGAGCAGTCACGCCCAGGTGGATCGCACCCTGGCCATGTTTCCCGGAGTCGCCGACGAACTCGGCGACTTCGACCTGGGCGGGCTGGCTCCGACGCTCGTGCTGGCCGATGTCTACAACCTTGGTCCGCATCCATTCGGCCGGTACGTCGACCGGATGATCACCTCGAAGCGCCACGCCGTTCTTCTGTCGTTGGGAAACCACACCATCCTGACCGGCGGCGACCGGGCCCAGCAGGTGCGCCGCTATATCGACGACGGCTGTCTGGTCGGCCTGTGCGGCAACATTCAGGAGTACGAAGCCCTCTACCCGGACCTGGGCCCCGGCGATGATCGAATCCACCGCCTGCTGGACCGCGTCGCGGCCAGCGTCCCGTACGCGCTGGTGACCAGGGGCGCCGACGGCATGGTGGCCACCTGGGACGGGCATCGAACCGAGATGCCAGCCATCTCCCTGCCGATCGAGGAGATCGTCAACACCTCCGGCGCCGGTGACGCGGCGTGTGGGATGTTCGCCGCCGGAATCATCTCGGGCGATCTGCCTGCGTGGACCCTCCAGCAGGCGACGATCGCCGCCACGCAGGCACTGCGCAGGTTCTAGGAGATCCGCGTGCGGCTTGGTCTGTTCAGGGCAGCGCCCACGGGGCGACCCACCCCGCGTACCGGTCGGTCCTGGCTGACCCGACTGGGAACCAGCACAATCGCGTTCGCCCTGGCGGTTCTGTGCGTCGCGCTGCCGTTCTGGGCGCTGACCGACGGCAATCTCACCGACGCCGCCGGCTGGGCGAACATCCTGGCGTTGCCAGCGACGGTGGTTGGGCTCGTCCTGACGGTCGTCGGCCAACGTCAGACCAGACGGCTGCGAGATGACGAGCCGGCGCCTCCGCGTCGCCGACCATGGATGGCACCACCCCTCGACCGCATGATCGAGCGACCGGACGTGGGAACCGAGCTACTCCGCACCCTGACCGAGGCGAGACCGACCGAGGTGGCCCTGACGACCGAGTTGCAGGGTGCCGGCGGGTTCGGCAAGACCAGGCTCGCTACCTGGGTGTGCCATCGACCCGAGATCAACGAACGTTACCCCGGCGGCCTGCTGTGGACAGTCATTGGCCAGGAGGTCGAGGGAGCCGATCTGGCGGTACGTGTCAATGACCTGATCTTCGCGCTGACCGGCGAGCGGTCGACCCTGGCCGATCCGGAAGCCGCCGGTGCGGAACTCGGCAGGCTACTGGACGAACAGCCACCGATTCTGCTGATCGTCGACGACGTGTGGGACGACGCCCAGCTTCGGCCGTTCCGGTTCGGCGGACGCCGTACCACCCGCCTCGTCACCACCCGCGTACCCGACCTGCTGCCGGCCGGCGCAGTCCGCATCGTGGTGGATGCGATGTCTCTGCGGCAGGCCCGCACCCTGGTCGTCCACGGTGTGCCGAACGTGCCCACCGATCTCGCCGAGCGCCTCGCCACCCTCGCCGGACGCTGGCCGGTACTGCTGAACCTCATCAACGGTGTCCTGCGACGACGTGTGCGGCGCAAGCAGTCGCCGCCCGATGCGGCGCGTGACATCATCGACCAACTTCTTCGGGACGGGCCGGCAACCTTCGATCCGGCGCGCTCCGCCGATCGCAGCCAGGCGGTGAGCGCGACTGTCGGCGCGAGCCTTCGGATGCTCACGGCGGAGGACCAGCAGCGGTACCTCGACCTCGGCATGTTCCCGGAGGACGTCGAGATTCCCGTGTCCGTGCTGGAGGCCCTGTGGGACGGCAAACGGGTCCATCAGCTCTGCGAGGACCTGGTCGGGCTGGGGCTGGTCGCGGACTACCGGCTCGACGCGCCGGAGGCTCGCCTCGTCCTGCACGACATCATGCGGGCCTTCCTGCAAAGCAGACGCAGCGCGGGGGAGTGGTCGGTGGCCCACGGCCGCCTGGTCGACGCGGCCGCCCACGAACTGCATGCGGAGGAGGGGGTGACACCGTGGTGGCTACTGCCCGACGGCGCACGCTACCTCTGGCGCTACCTTCCCTACCATCTGCATCGCGCCGGCCGGACGGCCGATCTGTTGCGGGTCGTCACGGACCTGCGCTGGGTGGAGGAAAAGACCCGCCGCTTCGGCTCGGTGGCAGCCGTCCAGGCGGACCTTGACCTGACCGACCAACCTGTCGCCAAGCTGCTGGAGCGGCACCTCGGGCGCGCCGCGGCGCTGCTCGGACCGATCGAGCCGCCAGCCGCGCTGGGCGCCACGCTAGCCAGCAGACTCCACCAGGTCACCGGGCTTGAGGAACTGCTGGAGCCTTATCGGGCCGGACTAGCACGCCCCCGACTCGAGCCGGCATGGCCGCTGCCCGACGCGTTCGAGGACCAGTCGACGCAGACCGGCCACAGCGGCGGGGTCACCGGCTGCGTCTTCTCCTCCGACCAATCCCTACTGGTTACGGTCAGCGACGACGGGACCGTCCGGATCTGGCGGGTCGCCGACGGAAGTCAGCAGAACGTGCTCCTGGGACACGCGGGAGGGATCTGGGACTGCGCGTTCTCGCCGAACACCGCACTGCTCGCCACCGCGAGCACAGACCGGACGGTACGAGTCTGGAACGTGACCACCGGAGAGACGGTAGCGGTGCTTTACGGTCACACGGACTGGGTCCGTAGTTGCGCCTTCTCGCCGGACGGCACGCTATTGGCGAGCACGAGCGCCGACAAGACGGTACGGCTCTGGGGCGCCGCCGACTGGCGGCCGCTGGCCACGCTGCACGGACACACAGCCGAGGTACGTAACTGCGCCTTCAGCCCGGACGGACGCCTGCTGGCCTCTGCCAGCAACGACGGAACCGTGCGCGTCTGGCGGAGTGCCACCGGAACCACCGTCGCGGTACTGGCGCATCAGGGCGGTCCAGTCTGGGATTGTGCGTTCGCCCACGACGGGAGCCTCCTGGCCGCGGCTACAACTGGCCTCGTCCGGCTGTGGCGTACGTCGGACTGGCAGCAGGCCGCGGTCCTGCATGGGCGCGGTGACGAGATCGACAGCTGCGCGTTCTCCCCAGACGACGCCCAGGTCGCCGGGACCAGTTACGGGATGGTCCAGGTGTGGCGTCCAGCCGTCGGCCCGGAACCGACGGTCCTTGGCGGGCACACCGGCGCGGTGTGGGCGTGTGCGTTCTCACCGGACGGCACGATGCTCGCGACGGCGAGCAACGACCAGACCGCACGGATTTGGCGTACGAGCGACAGGGCAACCCTGCGGGTGCTGGCTGGCGGGCCGAGCAAGGTAAACAGCTGCGCCTTCTCGCCAGATGGTCGCATCGTAGCGACGACGGACTACAGCGGCGCGGTGTTGCTGCGCGACGTCGAGACCGGGCACCGGACCGGGGTGTTGCGCGGTCACGACAGCCGAGCGATCAGTTGCGCGTTTTCGCCGGACGGTCGGCTGCTGGCGACGACAAGCAAGGGCGACGTGCGGCTCTGGAACGTCGGCGAAGGCAGCGAGTACGCAACGCTCACCGGTCACACCGATTGGGTTCGTAGTTGCATGTTCTCGCCGGACGGCACCCTGCTGGCCACGGCGAGCGCCGACCGGTCCGTCCGGCTGTGGTCCGCGCTGGATGCCCAGCCGCGCGCACGGTTCGACGACGCCGCGAGCGGCTTCCGTAGCTGCGCGTTCTCGCCGGACGGCTCCTGGATGGCGGCGGGGACGGCAGTGGGCGCGGTGCGGCTGTGGCGGCCGAGGGACGGCCGCACCGCGACCATCACGGGTCACACCGGCGGCGTTCACAGCTGTGCCTTCTCACCCGACGGCAGCCTCCTCGCGACGGTCAGCGGCGACCGGACGGTCCGACTCTGGCGGACCACCGACCACACGCTGTACGCCGCGCTGAGCGGTCACACGAGTTGGGCGGACCGGTGTGCGTTCTCGCCGGACGGCTCACTGCTGGCGACGGTGAGCAACGATCAGACCATCCGGCTCTGGGAGGTGAAGACCGGGACGTGCGTGTGCGCCCTGCGGGTTGGTGGTCCCCTCTCCTGGGTGGCGTGGCACCCGGACGGCATGCGGCTGTGCGCAGTGGGCGGGGTAGGCACCTATGTCCTGCGTTACCTCCCGTGAAAGGGCAACTGATCAGGAGCCGGTCTCCCAGGAACTGAAGCAGTGCTGATAGAACTCCCTCCTGATCTGCTCGTCGTCCCTGACGGCGCCCCACATCGCCGAAACAGTGGGAAAGTCGCTCTCGAGCCCGCCGCGCGAGATCACGCAGAAGTGCTTGCCGCGCAGCACAAGGCCCACTCCTCGAGGTGAGACACGGGCGATGAACTCATTGAGGAAGTCATTGCAGAGGCGCTCATCCATGGTGTAGCGGCAGGCGAAATTCCGAAACATTTTTACGATCTTCGAGTATCCGACGAAGTTGTCGCCCGGAACGTAACCGATCGTTGCCTTGAGCCATGCCGGCGCGTAGTGATGTTCGCAGGCGGAGTAGGCGGTGGCCTTGATCGTCACCAGCCCGACGTGGTTGGTCTCCGGCGCGGCGAAGAGGCGGACATTGTCCGCCTCGTATGCGGTTCGCGGTGCGGACAGCGCCGCCTCCTGCCACCGCGCGAAACGGCTGGCGGAGAATTCCAGAGCCTCCGGTGAATCTTCACCGAAGGCCTCCGCGATCAGCCGTTGCGCCTGCTCGAGCTTGGCTCGATCGACACCGGGACGAGTGTGCTCCACTCCCACCTCCGCATGTTGACTACAGGCGGCCTGCCTTCACCAGAGCAGGAATCACCTGCTTCGCCATGATCGAGCTGACCTCGAGACCCTGCCGCTCGTGATGCTGATCGATCCACGCGTACTCCCTGACCTCGTTGGCCGCAGTGGGCACGCCGACGACTGTCACGAGATAGGCGTGGATGACGATCGGCGTTCCTTCGAACACCGCCCGATCTTCGAACGAGCCTACGTACTCAAAGTAATCGATGTCAACGCAGAGTTCCTCGCGGACCTCCCGGAACAAAGTCTCACGCTGAGTTTCGCCTTCTTCCATGCGGCCGCCCGGCATGTAGTACTCCGCAGAGGGCTGATCCTTCTTTCGGACCACCAGAACCTTGCCGTCGCGCACGATGGCAGCGCCCACCTTCTGAATGCCGTCGAGGTTCGGGTCCCGCAGGCGGTCTTCCGGCTTCATAAATCCTCCTGTCGTCCAGATTGGCCCACCCGATCGGCGCCCCGGATCTGCTGATCCCGGCGCTTCGGAGAAATGCGAGGAATTTCCGGAGCGCATCGCGGTAGGTATGCGGATTGAGCCTACTGTCCTGGAAGCGGCAAAAGAAACACCTGCACTTCACGGCGCTCCGCCGCGTACTCCGCCACCGTGTGCCAACAGCGGACATTCTGCCGCGAACCATGCGCACATCTCACAGATGCGGCATAGCGTCTCGGTGACGGCACCGCCGCTCCGCCGGCCCGCCGTCGGCGACGCCCATCGGAAGGGACCGGACATGAGTCGTGTCGACACTGTGCTCCTGCCGGAGCTGGACCGGCCGGTGCCGGCGACGCTGCCGAGCGCGCTCGGCCTGCTGAGCCTGGCCCTGGGAGTGGGCGCGCTGGTCGCGCCCGGACCCGTCGCGCGACTGACCGGGGTGGACGACTCCCCGGCCGCGCGGTCCGTGCTTCCGGCCATCGGCCTACGGGAGTTGGGCAGCGCCGCCGGCCTGCTCAGCGGTCGTCGTCCGGCCAGCTGGGCCTGGAGCCGGGTGGCCGGCGACGCCATGGACCTCACAGTGCTCGGGCGGGCCCTCGCCGACCGCAGCGGCGAACGCCGCCGCCGAGTCGCGCTGACCACGCTCGCCATCGCCGGCATCACCGCTGTCGACGTGCTCGCCGCCGTACGCGTCGGGCGGGCTGGACGGGCCCGCGCCCGGCTGATCAGGATGCAGATCGCGGTGACTGTGAACCGGTCGCCCGCCGAGGCGTACCGGTTCTGGCGGGACATGGAGAACCTGCCCCGGTTCATGGCGCACCTGGAGTCCGTCCGCGCCGACGACCTGCGCCGTTCGCACTGGATCGCCAGTGGCCCGGCCGGGCACCGCGTCGAGTGGGACGCCGAGATCATCGACGACCAGCCGAACAAGTCAATCACCTGGCGGTCGCTGCCGGGGACCCGAGTGCCCAACGCCGGCCGGGTCCGGTTCGTGCCCGCGCCCGGCGACCGGGGGACCGAGGTGCGGGTGGAGCTGCGCTACGCGCCACCGGCCGGCGGGCTCGGCCGAGCGGTGGCGAAGCTCTTCGGCGAGGAACCCGAGCAGCAGGTCCGTGACGACCTGCGCCGTTTCAAGCAGGTGCTGGAGACCGGCGAGGTCGTCCGCTCCGAGGGCAGTCCCAACGGCATCTCCGTACGCCAACAGGCCATGCAGCGACCCGCCCAGCCGCTGCCGGCGTCCCGCCGCTGACCGCCCGAGCTCTCCGAAAGGGACCGAGAATGAAGGCCACCGCCTGGATGGGCGCCGACAGCGTCAAGGTCATCGACGTACCCGACCCGAAGATCATGAACTCCCGGGACGCGATCGTCCGGATCAGCACCACCGCGATCTGCGGCTCCGACCTGCACCTCTACCACGGCTACATCCCCGCGATGCGCAAGGGCGACATCCTCGGCCACGAGTTCATGGGCGAGGTGGTGGAGGTGGGCCCGCAGGTCCGCAACCTCGCCCCCGGCGACCGGGTGGTGGTGCCCTTCCCGATCGCCTGCGGGCACTGCTCGTCCTGCCAGCGTGGCCTCTACTCGGTCTGCGAGAACTCCAACCCGAACGCCGGCATCGCCGAGAAGATCATGGGGCACTCGCCGGCCGGTATCTTCGGCTATTCGCACCTGCTCGGCGGCTACGCCGGTGGCCAGGCCGAGTACGCCCGGGTGCCGTTCGCCGACGTCGGTCCGGTCAAGGTGCCCGACGAGATCAGCGACGACCAGGCGGTGATGCTGGCCGACGTGTTCCCGACCGGCTACATGGGCGCCGAGATGTGCGACATCAAACCCGGGCAGGTGATCGCCGTCTGGGGGGCCGGGCCGGTCGGGCTGCTCGCTGCGGCCAGCGCCCGGCTGCTCGGCGCGGAGCGGGTGATCGTCATCGACCGGTTCCCGTACCGGCTGCGGCTGGCCGAGGAGCACATCGACGCCGAGACGATCAACTACGAGGAAACCGACGTGCTGGACGCCCTCAACGAGATGACCGCCGGCCGGGGCCCCGACGCGTGCATCGACGCGGTGGGCATGGAGGGCCACCACGGCAACGCCGCCATGTACGCCTACGACCGGGCCAAGCAGGCCGCGCGGGTGGAGACGGAACGACCGTTCGCGCTGCGACAGGCGATCCTCGCCTGCCGCTCCGGCGGGGTGGTCTCGGTCGTCGGCGCGTACGGCGGCTTCGTCGACAAGTTCCCGATGGGCGCGTTCATGAACCGCTCGCTGGTCATGCGGACCGGTCAGTGCCACGTCCAGCGCTACACCCGGCCGCTACTGGAGCGCATCCAGCGCGGCGAGATCGACCCGAGCTTCATCGTCAGCCACCGGATGCCGCTGCGGGACGCGCCGAAGGGCTACAAGATCTTCCAGAAGAAGCAGGACGACTGTACGAAGGTGCTGCTCAAGGTCTGACCGGCGGCGAGGTCTGCCGGCGGAGAAGTTCTTCGCGCGCTGCCTTTGGAGCTGATGTCGCAAACGATTCAGCCCGGCTGGTTTGGCTGCCTCTGCCAGAGAGTCCGGCGGCTGGGCTGGGCTGGTCCGGGTGGGCTGGGGTGGGCTGGGCTGGGCTGGGGCAGGCTGGGGCTGGGGCGGGCTCGGGGTGATGTCGTCAACGATTCAACTCCAAAGGAGCCGACCAGAGCCTCGGCTACCAACGCCGGTCGCTCTGTGCGCACACGCCGCCGAACCCAGCTTCGGCTCTGCGCAAGCTAGCGTGGCGCCATGGAGAGTGGCGGTATCTCGGTGGCTGTCTCGGTCGATCTCACTGTCCGGCTACGGCCGGTTGCCGAGCCCGACCTGGCGATGTTCCGGCAGTTCTGCACGGAGCCGGGCCTGATCGGTTTGGACTGGGCCGGCTTCCGGGACGCCGGGGCGCCGGCGCGGCGGTTCGCCGTCGACGGCTACCTCGGCGAGGACGACGGACGGCTCGTCGTGGAGGTCGAGCAGAAGCAGGCCGCCGCCGGCATCGTCAGCTACACCGCTGGGCGTTACGCCGGCCGAGCGTCGTACTGGGAGATCGGCATCGCCCTGCTGCCGCAGTGGCGGGGGAGGGGCATTGGCTGGCGCGCCCAGGCGTTGCTCTGCGACTACCTCTTCCACCACAGCCCTGCCCAGCGCATCCAGGCCGGTACGCACCCGGAGAACGTCGCCGAGCAACGGGCGCTGGAAAAGGCCGGCTTCCAGCTTGAGGGCGTCGTGCGGGCCAGCGAGTTTCGGGCTGGCCAGTGGCGCGACGGCTACCTGTACAGCCGGCTGCGCGACGACCCGTCACCCTGGGACCCGACGCCGCAGGCCTGAGCGCTAGCGCGGGCGGACCCCCGGCTCCACGGTCAGGGTCCCCGCCGCGGCGTCGATCGTCGCGCGCGAGCCCAACGGAACGGTGAGCTGCCCGTTGCCATGCCCCAGCCGTAGCCCACCCAGGACCGGCACGCCCAGGTCGTACAGGCGGTCCTTGAGCACCGATGCCGCGTCCCACTCGCCCGGCTCACCGACACTGTTGGTGATCTGGCCGATGACTACACCGGCGACCCTGCGCAGCACGCCCACCCGGCGCAGCTCGGTCAGCATGCTGTCGATGCTGTACGGAGCCTCGTCCACGTCCTCGAAGAAGAGGATCGCGCCGTCGAACTTCGGGGAGTCCTCCGCGCCGAGCGAGGTGGAGATCAACGTCAGGCAACCGCCGAGCAGAGGCCCCGAAGCCCGCCCCGGCACCACCACGGAAGCGGCTGTCTCGGCCGGGTCCCGGGAGATCGTGACCGGTGCTGTGGTCATCACCGCGGTGCGCAGCGCCTCGGCCGAGTCGGGGCCGGTGCGGTCGTCACTCCAGTTGACCATGGGGCCGTAGAAGGTGACCAGGCCCGTCTCGCGCCAGAGCTTGCCGTGGATGCTGGTGATGTCGCTGAAACCGACGACCACCCGGGGGTCCCTGCGCAGAACAGACACGTCGATCTGGTCGACGATCCGCTGCGTGCCGTAACCACCGCGGGCGGCGAAGACGGCCCGGACGCCCGGGTCGGTGAGGGCGGCGTTCAGGTCGGCCAGCCGCTGCGCGTCGGTGCCGGCCAGGTAGCCGTACCTGGTGAAGACGTGCCTGCCCAGCTCGACCTCCAGGCCCCAGCTCCGCAGGATCTCGATGCCGCGAGTCATGTTCGTGGGGTCGGGCGTGCTGCCGGGCGAGACCACCCGGACCCGGTCACCGGGTGCCAGCGCCGGCGCCCGCAGGACGCGCTTCGGGCCAGCCGGCGCGGCCTGCGCGGACGTTGCCTCCGCCGAGCCGACGAGCACCGCGCCACCGGCCGCCGCCGCTCCCATCCGCAGCATGTGTCGACGGGACAGGGGAACCCGCGTGGGCTCCTGGATCGCGGCTGGGTCTGTTCCAGAAGTGGCCATCGGCGTGCGTCCCCTCATCGTGATCAGACGATGTGTGCGAGCTGCCAAAGCCTACGACGGACTTCGATCGCCATGGGGGTCCACAAAGGACAGTATCCGTCGGCGCGGACGCGCGGTGGCCCTGTGTCAGCGGGCGAGCCTCCGACCCGACTCAGCCGGCGACCCGAGTGACGTGACTGGCATGTTTTGTGCGGCCCCGCCCGCCGATGGCGGGGAGTCCGGATTCGCGCGTGACCCCGTTTGCCGCCAGGGAGCCGGGGAACTCGCCCCGTTCGTCCGCAGGCAGGCCTGCCGGCATGCCGACGAGACCGAAGGAGCGGGGCATGGAGTACGAGCAGATGATCGCCACGGTACGACAGCGCGCGGGCCTCGGTGAGAACGAGGCCGTGCGGTCCATACAGGCCGTCCTGTCGGTGCTCGGTGAACGGCTCGCCGGGCAGGAGGCAGACAACCTGGCGGCACAGCTACCGGAGCGGCTGAACGGATCCGTCACCCGCAACCCGCAGGGCCGCCGGTGGGACGTCGGCGAGTTCCTGAAGAACGTCGGCGACCGCGAACAGGTCGCGAACGCGGACCAGGTGCGTCAACACGCCCAGGCGGTGTTGCGTACCGTCGCCGAGGCGCTGAACGACGACGAGCGACACGACCTGCTGGCCCAGCTCCCCGGCGGCATCACCGATCTCTTCGGTGTTCCCACCCCGCGAGGCTGAGCCCCGCGCCGATCGGGCTACCCATCCGGTGTGCTCACGGGATCGGCCACTCGTGCACCGGCCGGTTGCTGTGCATCAGGTCGACGTAGTGTCGGACCACCTCGCGCAGCGCCTCCGGCCGGTCCAGGTGGTCGGCCGACTCCAACCGGTGCAGCGTCTCCACCTGCCAGGTCGCGCCGTTGCGGCCCGTCAGGCAGCGCTGCTCGATGATGCCGAGCAACCGGTCACGCTCGGCCGGGTCGAGCCCCCACCGGTCCAGGCCGTGATGCGCCATCGGCAGCAACCGGCGCAACACCAGCTCGGTGACGGGCAGGTAACCGAGACCGGGCCAGAAGACCTGCGCGTCGACGCCGTGCCGGGCGCAGCTGGTGAAGTTTTCCTCTGCGGCGCTGAACGACATCTGCGACCACAGTGGCCGGTCCGACTCGGCGAGGGCGCGCACCAACCCGAAGTAGAAGGCGCCGTTGGCGATGGTGTCCAGCACTGTCGGGCCGGCGGGCAGCACCCGATTTTCCACACGCAGGTGCGGCCGGCCCCGTGACACGTCGTACACCGGGCGGTTCCACCGGTAGACGGTGCCGTTGTGCAGGCGCAACTCGGCCAGATTGGGCACTTCACCGGCCGCGAGGGCCTGCGCCGGGTCCTCCGGGTCGCAGACCGGCAGTAGCGCCGGGAAGTAGCGCACGTTCTCCTCGAACAGGTCGAACACGCTGGTGATCCAGCGTTCGCCGAACCAGACCCGGGGGCGTACCCCCTGGGCTTTTATCTCCTCCGACCGGGTGTCGGTGGCCTGCTGGAACAGCGGAATGCGGGTTTCGCGCCACAACTCCCGGCCGAAGAACAACGGCGAGTTCGCGCCGACCGCGACCTGGACGCCGGCCACCGCCTGGGCGGCGTTCCAGTAGTCGGCGAACTGGGCCGGGCTGACCTGGAGATGGAACTGGGTGCTGGTGCAGGCCGCCTCCGGGGTGATCGTGTCGGCGGTGACCGCCAGACGTTCCACCCCGCTGATGGCGATCGGCAGGTCCTCGCCGCGGGCCGCGAAGATCTGCTCGTTGAGCAGCTTGTAGCGGGGGTTGGCCGACAGCGTCTCGGCGGTCAGGTGCTCGGGGCGCAGCGTCGGCAGGATCCCGATCATGACCATGTGCGCGCCGATCGCCCGGGCCTTCACCTCGGCGGCGTTGAGGCTGGCCCGCACGTACTCCTCGAAGTCGGCGGTGCCGGTGCCGGTCAGCCGGCGCGGCGGCACGTTGATCTCGACGTTGAACTGGCCCAGCTCGGTCTGGAAACTCTCATCGGCGATCGCCGCCAGCACGTCGGCGTTGCGCATCGCCGGATTCGACGCCTCGTCGACAAGGTTCAGCTCGATCTCCACGCCGGTCATCGGCCGGTCGAGGTCGAAGCGGGACTCGCGCAGCATCTCGGCGAAGACATCCAGGCAGCGGCGGACCTTGTCGCGGTAGCGGGCCCGATCCTCTCGACTGAAGGTTCGTACGCCGACGTCCTCGCCCATGGTCACCACCCCGTCACCGCTGGTCCCCCTAACCTCGCACGTGATCGGCGGGCGGGGGAAGACCCGAGGACCCTTTCCTACCCAACTGCCCGCCCTGTTAGCCCAGTCAGACGGGACCGATAGCATTGCGGCCCGAGAGGTGGTGGCGTGCGGATGCGCGAGAAGGTGACCCGGCTGTTCGTCGCGGCGGCGATCGCCGAGGCCTGCTCCTGGCTGGCCCTGCTGGTCGGCATGCTGGTCAAGTACGGTCCGCCCGACAACGAGCTGGGCGTCAAGATCTTCGGGCCGATCCACGGCGGGCTGTTCGTCGCCTATGTCCTGCTGGTGCTGGCCGTGGCCCGGCTGCACCGGTGGAGCCTGCTGGCCACGGCGGTGGCCCTGGCCAGCGCGGTGCCGCCGTTCGCCACATTGGCCTTCGAGCGCTGGGCCCGCCGCCGGGGCATGCTCGGCGTCGACCGGCAGCCGGCCCGCGAGCCCGCCCCGGTCGGCTGAAGCGCCGACCCGCCCGGGTCGATCAGGTCAGCGCGGAGCAGGCCGCGATGCCGGCCAGCAGCAGCGTGCCCAAAAACGCCTGCAACAGCAGTGGCGGCCCGAGATGCGACCAGAGCGTCGCCGTACGCGGGGTCAACAGCTGCCCGGTGGTGAGGTTGACGATCCGCTCGATCCGGGGCGGCAGCTCCGGGTCGCGTTGCGGGCGCAGGGTGAGCTGCACCTGGTCTGCCGGGTGCAGGGCGCTCTGTGGCAGGTGCCCGTGCAGCTCCACCTCACAGAGCTGACCGGCGGTGTTGCGTAGCCGCACCGGGGTGACCAGGTATTCCGGACCCTGCTTCAGCTCCTTCCAGCGACGGCGGGTGCCGCCGCCGCCGAACGAGAAGAGCGAGCGCAGCAGCAGGGCGGGCAGCCGGGCGAAGGCCGCCGCGGCGAGCACTGCCACCAGCACCGGCTGACCGATGCGTACCTCACGGGTGTAGCCGTCGAGCAGGCGGATCAGCCGCCCGGTGACGATTCGTTCCGTCGGGTGCACGATCCGTCGGGTGTCGAGTCCGCTGTCCATTTCCACCACCGAGAGTCCGCTTGTGTTCACAGATCGTATCGACGTCCTCGGTTGAACGACGTGAATGAAACCTGGTCACGGGCTCACGGCCGCGAGGTGACATCCCCCGCGACCCGGGTAAGCGAGGGGTCGAGCTGGAAAGGGGTCGAGCATGCAGCTGTCCTTCCTGCGCCCGCTCTACGACCGTCTCGGGCCGTGGTGCTCGGTGTATCTGGACGCCTCCGCGGACACGGAGGACGCCAAACCCGCCCTGGACCTGCGGTGGCGTGCCCTGGAACGCAGCCTGGCCGAACAGGGGGCGGACGAGGCGGACATCGCCGCGCTGGACCGGGTGGTCCGAGGTCATGATCCGATGGTCGGGGACTACGGCCTGGCGCTCTTCGCCAGTCACGGCCAGGTGGTGCTCTCCGAGTACCTGTCCGCGCCGCCACTGCGGGACCTGGCCAACGTCGGCCCGTTGCCGCACGTGATGCCGCTGCTCGCCCAGCGCGGCGAGCAGGTGGCCTGGGTACGTGTGGTCGCCGACCGTCTCGGCGCCGACGCGATGGCGGTCAGCGCCGGCGGGGTGCCCCGGCGTGCGCACGTCGCCGGCCGCGACGAGTACCCGCTGCGGCGCACGAAGCCCGGCGGCTGGTCCCAGTCGCGCTATCAGCGGGCGGCCATGGAGGCGTGGCACCAGAACGCCGGCGACGTCACAGCGGCGACAGTGCAGCTGGCCGACCGGGTCGGCGCGGACGTGGTGGTGGTCGCCGGTGACGTTCGGGCCACCGGGATGATTGCCGCCCAGATGCCGGAGCGCTGGCAGGACCAGGTGGTCCGTACCGATGCCGGGTCGCGGGCCGGCGGCGCCGACCAGACGATGCTGGACGACCTCACCGTGCAGACCATCGCGGAGATCGCCGACCAGCGGATCAGCGCCGCGCTGGACAAGTTCGGCGTGCAGGAGGACGTGGGCGGCGGCCTCGACGCTGTCGTCTCGGCCCTGCAACGCAACCAGGTCGACATGATGATCATCGTGGACGACCCGTCGGCGAACGGTGAATTGTGGATCGGGGCGGAACCCACCGAGATCGCCGTCGACCCGGGGCAGTTGGCCGCGATGTCGGTGGCCGACCCGCAGCGGGTACGCGCCGACGCGGCGCTGGTCCGAGCTCTCGTCGGCACCGACGCGGCCCTGACCGTGCTCGGCCCCGACGAGGCGCCCGACCTCGCCGACGGCGTAGGCGCGGTACTGCGCTACGTCGACCCCAGCACACCCGGGCGCGGCAATGGTTGACCGCACGGTCGCGGACGTGGTTGTGGAACGACTGCTGGCCTGGCGGGTGCCCCGCGCCTTCGGGTTCCCGGGCGAGGCGATCGCTCCACTGGTCGACGCGCTGGACCGCACCGGCGGCGAGCCGGCGTTCATCCCGGCCCGGCACGAGGAGACCGCCTCGTTCATGGCAACCGGGCACGCCAAGTTCACCGGCGGCATCGGGGTCTGCCTCGCCACCCAGGGGCCCAGCGCCGTCCAGCTGCTCAACGGCCTCTACGACGCCAAGCTGGACAGCAAGCCGGTGGTGGCCATCGTCGGGGAGGACATCTCCGGGCCGCTCGGCGGCGCGCACCAGGAGATCGGGCTGAGCCGGCTCTTCGGGGACGTGTGCAACCAGTTCGTCAGGTACGGCCGCAGCCCCGACGAGGTGGGGGCGCTGCTGGACCAGGCGTTCCGGACGGCGGCGGCGACCCGCAGCCCGACGTGCGTGGTGCTGCCCCGACAGTTGCAGGAGGCGCTGGTGCCCGACCTGCAGTCGTACGGCGCCGGGGTGATCACGGCGACCCCCGGCGAGCCGCTGGCCCGGGTCCTGCCGCACGAGGTGGACCTGGACGCCGCCGCGCAGCTGCTCAGCGGCGGCCAGCGGACCGCGATCCTGGTGGGCCAGGGTGGTCGGGACGCGGCCGCCGAGATCATCGAGATCGCCGACCGGCTGGGGGCCGGGGTGGCCACCTCGCTGCTCGGCAAGCCGGTGCTCGACGAGCGGTTGCCGTTCCACACCGGGGTGCTCGGCGAGGTCGGCACCCCGGCGGCGGCCGAGCTGATGGGTGGTTGCGACACGCTGCTGATGATCGGCACCAACGACCCGTGGACCGACTACTTCCCGATGCCCGAGCAGGCGCGCACTGTGCAGATCGACATCGACGGCCGACGCATCGGCACCCGCTACCCGGCCGACGTCCCGCTGGTCGGCGATGCCGCCGAGACGCTGCGGGCGCTGCTGAGCCGGTTGCGTGGCCGGTCCGAACAGCAGTGGCGTGCCACAGTCGAGAGCTCGGTGGACCGCTGGCGGGAGGTCGCCGCCGAGCGGGCTGCCGCCGCCGCGGACCCGGTCAACCCGCAGCTCGTCCTGCAGGAGTTGTCCGCCCGGATGCCCGGCACCGGCGCGGTCGCTGTCGACGTCGGGTCGGTCCTCTACTGGTACGCCCGGCACCTGACCCTGCCGCCGGGGGTCAACGCGCAGCTGTGCGGCACCCTCGGCTCGATGGGCTGCGCGCTGCCGTACGCGGTGGCGGCCAAGCTCGCCGCCCCCGACCAGCCGGTGGTCGCACTGGTCGGAGACGGGGCGATGCAGCTCAACGGGCTCGCCGAACTGATCACCGTCTCGCATCTCTGGCAGCAGTGGCGCGACCCGCGGCTGGTGGTGCTGGTGCTCAACAACCGGGACCAGAACGGCATGGGTGGTGGGCGACAACCGTCGTCCGACCCGACCCACCGCCGCCCCGACGTGCCGTACGCCGGGTGGGCCCGGCTGCTGGGGCTGCACGGGGTGCGGGTGGACCGTCCGGAGCTGGTCGGCGCGGCCTGGGACGAGGCCCTCGCCGCGGACCGCCCCTGCGTACTGGAGGCGGTCGTCGACCCGGCGGTGTCGCTGGCGCCGCCGGAGCCCGCCTTCGCCGACCTGCGCGGCCTGTACGCCGAGGGCGCTCCGGCCCGGAAGGTCCGCGAGCAGGTGGAGGTCAGCGCTAACGCCGACGACTTCGTTTAGCCACCCCGGACCAGGGCATGAGTAGCGGCCCGACGACGCTGGAGGTCCCATGTCCGAGCCCGCCGACCGCCGCTACGGTCCCGCGACCCTGCCGACGGCACGGGGTCCGCTCTCCGCAGCGGTCGTGGAGGCTCTGCGGCACCCGCCGCACGACCTGCCGGTCGATCTCGGCGTCGACGTCTACCCGCCGGACCCGTTCACCGACGAGGACCTGCAGCTCACGCTGTTCCTCTGCTACGAGCTGCACTACCGGGGCTGGGCCGGGGTGGACGAGTCGTGGGAGTGGCAGCCGACGCTACTGGCGCTGCGTGCCCGCTGCGAACGGGTCTTCGAGGCGGCGCTGCGCCGGCTGGTCGGTGTGCCGTCGGTGCCCGCCGCCGGGGTGGCGGCCGGCCTGGCCGAGCTGGTCGCGGCCGACGACGGTCCGGCGCTGGCGGCGACGCTGCAACGCCGCGCCGACCTCACCCAGTTCCGCGAGTTCGCCGCCCACCGCTCCGTCTACCACCTGCGGGAGGCGGACCCGCACAGCTGGGCGCTGCCCCGCCTCGGTGGCCCGGCCAAGGCAGCTCTCGTGGAGATCCAGACCGACGAGTACGGCAACGGGCGGCTGGACCGGATGCACGCCGAGCTGTTCCGGGGCACCCTCGACCGGCTGGGCCTGGACACCGGCTACGGGGCCCACATCGACGTGGCGCCGGCGGTGACGTTGGCGACCAACAACCTGATGTCGCTGTTCGGGCTGCACCGACGGTTGCGCGGCGCGCTGCTCGGGCACCTGGCGGCGTTCGAGATGACCTCCTCGCTGCCCAACCGTCGCTACGGCAACGGGTTACGCCGGCTCGGTTTCGACGAGGTGGCCACCCGCTTCTACGACGAGCACGTCGAGGCCGACGCGGTGCACGAGCAGATCGCCGCGCACGACATGTGCGGCGGCCTGGTCCGCGTCGAGCCGGCCCTCGCCTCCGATGTGCTCTTCGGTGCGGCGGCCGGGCTCGCTGTGGACCGGCTGTTCGCCGCGCACCTGCTGGACAGCTGGGCCGCCGGCCGCAGCTCGCTGCGCCCGCCGGCCCCGCCGACCGTGCCGCCGACCGTCTCGCTCGCCGTGGCCGCGTGCGCCGCGGTTGCCCCGCCGGTTCGGACCGTCGTCGTCTGACGGCCGCGACGGGCCTCTCGTCCCCGCTCCTTCGTCACGAGGCGTGGCGAAGGAGCGGGATCAGCCCTCGCGGGATCAGCCCTCGCGGGATCAGCCCTCGCGGGATCAGCCCTCGCGGGATCAGCCCTCGCGGGAGGTGCCCGCGCGGAAGTTGGTCGCCTTGTGGGTGCCGTCGCAGAACGGCTTGAGCGCCGACTTGCCGCACCGGCACAACGCCACGGTGCCCCGCCGCGCGTCGATGCGCTCGCCGTCCGGGGTGACCAACGCGAAGTCGCCACGGACCAGCAGCGGTCCGTCCTCGTACGGGGTGATCGTGGCTGCGGCTGGCTCGCTGGTGTCGTCGGTGCGCATGGCCCCGGAAGTGCCCGTCCTGGCCCTGGCGAAACCCGAGCCGCCGAACGCCGGTGATGACCGGGGCACCCCGCTGACCAGCAGAATGTGCCGCCGGGTGGGTGATGCCCCGTTTGAACCCCATCGGGACGGGAAGCCGGGCCGCGTGGTGAGCGAACGAGGCAAGGTGGGGCCGGTGCACAAGGTGCACAAGGGGCTCACGGCCGATGGCGCCGGTCTCGCCGGCGACCGGGTCGTGGCCGTGGGCAGCTCCGCCCGGGTGCTGGTCGCCGCCACCGCCCGGGCACTGCGCGGAGTCGACTGCGCCGACCTCGGGCAGACCGGGCCGACGTCGCGGTTCCCCGGCGCCCCCGAGCCGGTACGCCGTGCCGCGGTCACCCGCGCCGCCGGCCGGGTCGCGCTCACCGTGGCCCAGACCGACGAGGTGGACGCCGCCCGGGTGGCCCGCTGGTTCGTCGACCAGTACCCCCGTCGGCGCTACCCCGGGGTGCTGATCGGCTCTCCGCACGGCGCGGCCGCTCACCTCGCGGTGGCCCTCGGCGTGCCGTGGCTACCGGCGGGCTTCGAGATGACGGTGCACTGGTCCGACGGCGGGGTGGACCGCCCGGCGGACGCCGCGGAGCATGGCGCCGCACTCGCCACCCGGTTGCTCGCCGGCAACGCCGACCTGCACCTGCGCCAGGTGCACTGCCCGGCGAGCCGTGGCGCGCTGACCGGGGCGACGGTCTCGCTGACCGCCGCGTGGAGGGCCCTACCGGCCGCGTACACGCGGTTCCTGGCCGACCGGCTGGTGCCGGGTGCCCCAGTGCTGCTGGTCAGCGACGCTCGCACCTGGCCGGTGCTGGAGCGCGGAGCGGCGCACAGCTTCCAGGTCGGTTGCCCGGGAAGCGGGCTGGACCCGGTCGACTTCCACCCCGACAGCCACGCGTTGCGGCAGGTGCTGCGCTCCGTCGGCGGCGACGCGACCCGGTGGGAGCCGCCGGAGGTGTCAGTGCCGTCGGCGTACGCCGAGCACGGCGTCGACTCGGGCTTCGAGCTGGCCGCGCGGGACTGGTCCACCCGGCACCAGCACCCCCTGCACCGGGTGCTGGTGCCCCGGCCGTCGGCGCTGAGCGCGGGCGTGGCCGACCTGTACCGGCGATGGCTGCGGCGCGCCGGCAAGACCGGTGACCGGTTGGTGGTGGAGTGCGGTCGACTGCTCGACCCGTGGCAGGTGGTGCGGGCGGGGCTGGTGCCGTACTGGTGTGAGAACGCCACCCGACGCAGCGTCGACGAGGCCGAGTGGTGGCTGGCCGGCAGCGAGGCGTTCAGCTCGGTGGACGTGTTGCCCGAGCCGCCCGGGGTGCGCTCACCCGCGCTGGCCGGGCTGCCGCAGTGGCTGGCCGTCGCCGGGTTCGGTCGGCGGCGTCGGGCGTTGGACCGCACCACCGCGCGGGGTTACCCGGTGACCTCGGTGCCCACCCGCCGGGCCACCGAGGTGCTGCGCGCCCAGCCGTACGACCTGCCCGCGCCGCCCCCGCTGGCTGTCGCCGAGGCCCTCGCGGTGCTCCGCGACAGCGGCGGCCACCAGGGGTTGTTGGTCTCCTGAGACGGAGGACGCCGAAACATCCTCGCGAACCCGGGGTCCCGTGATTGAGTACCTACGGAGCGGGAACATCGCTGGCTGCGACGGCCTAATTGCGCTGCGTAGAGGCGGTGTCGCCCGCTGGCATCCCAGTCACTGACCCACTTTCCGGCCCGGTGCGTGGCTCGACCACGCGCACGACCGGTTTCCCGATCCGGGCGGGGGACCTTCCTGAGGGAGGCGCGGATGTTCGGACAGACGAGCACGACCACGACCACGACCCCACCACCACCCAACGACCGAGGGCTGGAGGATCTCGACGCGGCGGCGATGGCGTACGCGGCCCGGATCGCCGGGCTGCCGCCGGAGCGGCGCGGGGAGGCCCGGGACGACCTGGTGCGCTTCGCGCTGCCGTTCGCCGGTCGGCTGGCCCGCCGGTACCGGGGGCGGGGGGAGCCGCTGGAGGACCTGGAGCAGGTGGCCCGACTGGGGCTGGTCAACGCCGTCGACCGCTATGACCCGGAACGGGGCTCGTTCACCGCCTACGCCGCCATCACCATCGTTGGCGAGATCAAACGGCACTTCCGGGACCGAACCTGGGGCGTGCACGTGCCCCGTCGGCTCCGGGACCTGATCCTCGAGGTGGGGCAGGCCACCGCCGCGCTCACCAGCGAGCTGTCCCGAGCCCCGTCGGTGGCCGAGCTGTCCGCCCGGCTGGAGACCCCGGAGGAGGAGATCCTCGCCGCCCTGGAGTCGGCAGCCGGCTACAGCCCGGCCTCGCTGAACGCGCCGGTGGGTGGGGAGAGCTCCGCCGAGTTCGGGGACCTTGTCGGCGAATCCGACAATGCGCTGGAGTCCGTCGACGACCGGGTGACGGTGAGCGGCCTGCTGCACCGACTGCCCTGGCGTGAGCGACGGATCCTCGCGATGCGCTTCTACGGCAACCAGACCCAGGCGGAGATCGCCGCCCGGTTCGGCATCTCGCAGATGCACGTGTCCCGGCTGCTGTCGCGGGCGCTCACCTGGCTGCGCCAGGCGATGCTCGCCGACGCGCCGCCGCCGTGGCAGAACGGCGCCGCCGAACCCGACCCGGGCAAGACCCGGATCTCGGTCAAGCAGGACGGCGACTCGGTGGTGGTCGAGGTCGGCGGCGAGATCGACCGCGACGGCGCGGACCAGCTGCGCCGGGCCATGCTGGAGGCGGTCACCGGCCAGCCCAGTGAGGTGGTCGTCGACCTGGTCGGCGCGGGTGGCTTCGACGCCGGTGGGATCGCCGCGCTGATGGCCGGCCGGGACGCGGCGGAGCGGACCGGGGTGCCGCTGCGGCTGACCCGGGTCCAACCCGCGGTACGCCGCTCGCTCACCGCCGCCGGCCTGTCGCCGGCCCGGGACTGACGCACACACTGACAAGCGAAGGGCCGACACCCCGCGGGGTGTCGGCCCGTCAGGGCGTACCCCAGGTCAGTGCTCATCGGGGGTGCGGGCGCTGGGTGGGTGCCGCCA